>DATLYF010000158.1:0-5635 GCA_035575095.1 Candidatus Competibacteraceae bacterium | reverse complement strand
TCCAGCACCAGGGCATCCAGACAGCGCTCGCGCACCGCCGTCACCGCCTGCTGGCGCGCATCCCAGGCCACCCGCTCGCGCTCCTCGAGTCGCGCCGCCAGGGCATCCTCCAGCTCGGCCAGGCTCAGCTCGACGGCGAGGAACACCCGCCCTTCGTCCTGGCCGGCGTCGAGCTGGGCCACGGCCAGCCAGTCGCGGCCGGCCAGCGGATCGTGCTCGGCGAGCCGGGCGCCGCGGCCGTTGGCCAGGCGGTAATGCAGGCTTTCGCCGTCGCGACGCTGCGCCACCCGATCGGGATAGGCCAGGGCCAGCAGCAGACCGGGCTGACCGCGTTGCCAGGCGCTCACTGGCCGCGGTTCGCCGAGCAACTGCCGGTACTGGCGCGCGGCCTGCTCCACCCGGGCGCAGCCATTGGGGTCGGCCCCCAGCTTGCGCGCCGCCTCGCGCCCGCCGCTGCGGTAGGCGGCCAGCGCCTCCAGGCGCAGCTCCAAGTCGACACCGCTGTCGCGGCCGAGGAGGTCGCGTTCCTCCAGCAGTGCCGCCAGGTCGCAGGCCAGCGCACCCAACCCGCGCGCGCGCCCCTCCAGCAGCATGTGCGCCAGTCGCGGGTGCAGGGGCAGGGCGGCCAGGCGGCGGCCCTGCTCGGTGATGCGGCCCCGCTCGTCCAGGGCCTCCAGCCGGGTGAGCAGCTCCCGCGCCTGGGCCAGGGCGGCAGCCGGCGGCGGATCGAGCCAGATCAGGGCGTTGGCGTCCTGCACGCCCCACTGCGCCAGCTCCAGGGCCAGCGGTGCCAGATCGGCCTCGAGGATCTCGGGGCTGCGGCGCGGGGCCAGGCGCAGCGACTGCGGCCACAGCCGGTAGCACACTCCGGGGCCGAGACGCCCGGCGCGGCCGGCGCGCTGCTCGGCCGAATCCTGGGAGATGCGCACCGTCTCCAGTCGGCTCAGGCTGCGCCGCGGGTCGAAGCGCGGTACCCGGGCGTAGCCGGAATCCACCACCACGCGCACGCCCTCGATGGTCAGACTGGTCTCGGCGATGGGCGTGGCCAGCACCACCTTGCGCCGGCCAGCGGCGTCGGGGCGGATGGCGCGGTTCTGCGCTTCCTGGGGCAGATCGCCGTAAAGCGGCAGGACCTGCACGGCGTCGTCCAGGCGCTGCGCCAGCAACTCCTGGGCGCGGCGGATCTCGCCGCCGCCGGGCAGGAAAGCCAGCACATCGCCGTCGTGGCGGGCCAGAGCCTCGACCACGGCATGGGCCACCTGGGTCGGCAGGGGGGCGCTGGACTCGCGCGCCTGGTAGTGGACCGTCACCGGGAAGGCGCGCCCGGCGCTGCTGACGATGGGCGCATCACCCAGCAGGCCGGCTACCGCCGCGCCGTCCAGGGTAGCGGACATGACCAGGATCTTCAGGTCGTCGCGCAGCGCCTGCTGGCTCTCCCGGCACAGGGCCAGGGCCAGGTCGGCGTGCAGACTGCGCTCGTGGAACTCGTCGAAGATCACCAGCCCCACGCCCTGAAGCTCGGGATCGGATTGCAGACGGCGGGTGAGGATGCCCTCGGTCAGCACCTCGATGCGGGTGGCGGCCGACACCTGGACGTCGAAGCGCACCCGATAGCCCACGCTGCGCCCTGTCGGCTCACCCAGCAGTTCGGCCATCCGCGCCGCCGCCGCCCGCGCCGCTAGCCGGCGCGGCTCCAGCATGAGGATGGAGCGGCCGGCCAGCCAGGGCTGCTCGAGCAGGGCCAGCGGCACATGCGTGGTCTTGCCGGCGCCGGGTGGGGCCTGTAGCACCAGGCAGGGGTGTCCGGCGAGCTGCGCGCAGATCTCGGGCAGCACCGCGTCGATGGGCAGTTCGCCATTCATGCGGCCGTGTTCCTAGTGATTGTTGCACTGCAGCAGGGCAGGCCTGCCCCAAGTTGCGGCAGACTGGCAGCATCGGCAGTAGCCAGGACGGAATTCCGGATAACTTGGTAATGCATTGAAAATTATAGATAAATTAGTTGATGTGGGGGTTTTTGGGAAGCTGGCACATGAGTTGCTAAATTTCAAATGCGAGTCGTGTCTTACCTTGCTACCCGATTGTTGGGTGGACCCAGGCCGGAACCCGTCGAGGGCCGGCCTTTTTGTTTGGTTCGGGAACTTTGTGCGATACCAGCATCTCTATGCTGCTATGCAGCAAATCTGTATTCCTGAAAGCATACAATGCCTTACCCCAGGGGCGGTGGTCGATACCTGCCCTGCATCCGGGTTTCGAGAATCCCATCGAGCCGGGCATGGCCCGGAGGAGTTGGTCATGGTGACGACACTGGATTTCGCTGTCGATGACCGCGAGGAGCGCCGGCTGGACGACGGCACCCACTTGCGGCTGCGCCGGGTCCGCCCGGCCGACAAGCCGCTGCTGGTGGAGGGCTTCCAGCGCCTGTCGCCGCACTCGCGCTATCTGCGCTTCTTCACCCACAAGCGCGAACTGAGCGACGACGAGCTGCGTTTCTTCACCGAGTTCGACGGCTGGGACCATCTCGCCCTGGGCGTGGTACGCCTGAACGAACAGGGCGAGGAGGCAGAAGGGGTGGCCGTGGCGCGCTTCGTGCGCCTGCCCGAGGCGGCGGAAGTGGCCGAGGTGGCGCTGGCGGTGGTGGACGCGATGCAGGGGCGCGGCCTCGGTCGCTGGCTGCTGGAACGGCTGGTGCTGGCCGCGGCGCAGCGGCGCGTGGCGTGTTTTCGCTTCTATCTGCTGAGCGAGAACCAGCGTATGCGCGCCCTGCTGCTGGGCACCGGCTGGCCGGTGCGCTTCCAGCGCCTAGGCGATGAACTGGTGGCCGAGTTCTCCGTGGCCGAGGTGGCGGCCGGCCTGAGCCGGCTCGCTGGCGGAGCATCCTTGGATGAGCTGCTGTGCCGCGTCGGCGCCGGCTGGCTGAGCCTGCCTCTGTCCCTGTCGCTGGCCACTTGCCGCATGTGGTGGCGGGCCGAGCCCGGTTCCGCTCAGGCCGCGCGCGCCCGCTTCAGCGCAGGAACTCGCGGCTGATGGCGCGGAATACCTCGGTACCGGCCTGTTTGAGCCATTCAAACACCACCATCTCGCGGCTGACGATCTTGACCCCCTCGGCGCGCATGCGCTCCAGGGCCAACGCCTTGTCCTGCGCCTGCCGCGAGGAGACGGCGTCGGCCACGACGAACACCTCGCGGCCGTGGGCGAGCAGGCCCAGGGCGGTTTGCAGCACGCAGACGTGAGCCTCGATGCCGGTCAGGACCAGCTGCGGCCGGTGCAGCGCCGTGATGCGTTCCAGGCAGCCAGCGTCGGCGCTGCAGGAGAACGTCAGCTTGGTCATCGCTCCGTCGGACGGCAGCAGCGGTTGCAGTTCGGCCACGGTATGGCCGAGTCCCTGGGGATACTGTTCGGAAACCAGCAGCGGTACCTCCAGCCGCTGGGCGATACGCATCAGCCAGGCGCTGTTGGCGACGACCTCGGCGCCTTGGTGGATGGCAGGGATGAGTTTGTCCTGAATGTCGATCACCAACAGGCAGGAACGGTCGGCTTGCATCAGCATGGGTTCGGCTCCGGTGGGCAACGGCGGCCTCAGGGCCGCGGCATACGAATCAGGATAACGCCATCGGCCTGTTCTGGCAGCGCGGCGGTGCGCACCTCGAGCCCGTCGAGTGCCGCCGCCAGCAGCGGCTGCGGTGGGTATAGGCCGGGTTCCTCACGGGCCAGGGAGAAAAAGTCCAGACGCCGCTCCAGTCGCTCCCGGCTCAGGCCTCCGAGCCACAGCGGCGTGCCGTCATCCAGACGCCAGCCGCTATCCCAGAAGCGCAGCACCCAGCGCTCCTCGGGCACCGCGGCCGGACGCACCAGAGTCACGGCATCGTGCTGGCCGGCATGTACCTGGGGCAGCACCGGCAGTTGCTCCAGCGTCACCGCAGGATTCAGCCACTGCAACGCAGCGCCGTGGCCGGGTCCGTTGGCCGGTCGCCAGCCGGCGCCTTGCAGGCGGGCTAGCAGCGCTGCGCGCGGAGCGGCCCACTGCAGCGGCAGCCGTTGCCGTGGCTGGCCGAGGAAGTCCTGACGGTACCCGGGCAGCCGAC
Source organism: Candidatus Competibacteraceae bacterium (assembly GCA_035575095.1). Lineage (GTDB taxonomy): Bacteria > Pseudomonadota > Gammaproteobacteria > Competibacterales > Competibacteraceae > DATLYF01. The sequence goes on along the minus strand of DATLYF010000158.1, from coordinate 1,553 downwards.
GCCAGCCGTCCTGCCACCAGTCGGCGGCGGCCATCATCTGCGGCGCGCTCTGCGGCCGGTAGCGCTGCAGGTCGGCGTCGAAGCGCAGGGCCCCGTAGATCACCTGAGTGAGCAACAGCGTGATCAGACTCACCCGCAACAGTCCCCGGCGATCCAGGGGTGGCGCCAGGTGGCGGTTGTAGGCCAGGCCCACCAGGCCGACCCAGACCAGCCCCAGACAGATCCCGGCCACGGTGTCGGTGAGCCAATGCGCCCCCAGAGAGAGGCGGGAGAAGGCTACCGGCAGGATCACCAGGGCCGCCCCTAGATAGACCAGCCAGCGCCGCGCCCAGGGCGTCTCGCGGGCGATCAGCACCGCCAGGAAACCGAACAGGAGAGTGGTCAGGGTGGCGTGGTTGGAGGGAAAGGAGAAAGACGACACCCCCACATAGAGCTCCTGCGGGCGCTGTATCGCGAACAGCCACTTGAACGAGGTGTTGCTGAGCACGCCAAAGCCCACCGCGGCCAGCCAGTGCCAGGCAGCCGAGCGTGCCCCCTGTCGCCACAGCCAGGCGAACACGGCCGCGGTGAGCAGGGTCTTGGGTGGCCAGTCGCCGAGCTGAGTGATCAGCACCATGACACGGTCGGCCCAGGGCGTGCGCAGCTCCTGCAGGAACTGGTACAGGCTGCGGTCCAGGGACGTGGGCAGAGTCTGGCCGGCTGCCGCCAGAGTCAGGGCGAGCAGTACGCTGCCGCCGAGCAGCACCACCGCCACCGTGGTCAGGCCGCGCACCTCGCCGCTGTGGGGATCGAGCAGCGAGCGCAGCACCGGCCCCAGCCAGGGCCGCGGCGCACCCCAGCGAAACAATCCGGCGAGCCAGAACTGTAAGCGCGGCGCGAACAGCCGGTAGGTCAGCCGCACCAGCCATACGGTCAGGCCGATGAGCGCCAGCAACAACAGGATCAGCACCACCAGCCGCCAGGCCACTTGGGCGGCCAGCTCCAGGGAGGCGGCGAAGACCATGCCTGGCAGTAAATAGGCCGGTGCCCACAGCACCGAAGCCAGCAGATTGGCCGGGATATAGCGCGCAAGCGGCATGTCCAGCATCCCCGCTACCGCCGGTACCACCGCCCGCACCGGGCCGATGAAGCGGCCGAACAGGATGCTCTTGCCGCCGTGACGGCGGAAGAAGTCCTCGGCGCGGGTGAGCGTCTGCGGGTATCGGGAGAACGGCCACAGATTGCGCAACTGCTGGTGGAAGTGACGGCCCAGCCAGAAGCTCAGGCCGTCGCCCAGGGTTGCACCCACCGCCGCCCAGGCCCAGGCGTTCCAGAACTCGACATGGCCCAGCGCGATCAGGGCGCCGAAGCCGAACATCAGCAGCGCCCCCGGCACAAGCATGCCGATCATGGCCAGGGACTCGCCCAGCGCGGTGAGGAGGATCACCAACCCCATCCAGCCGGGATGGGCGGCGATCCAGGCGAGCAGGGCTGTAATCGGCTCGTGCAGCATCGGCAGCGGGCGTCCTTGGCGGTCAGGGGATGGCGACGCTGACCACCGACCGCTCTAGCCG
>DATLYF010000157.1:0-5823 GCA_035575095.1 Candidatus Competibacteraceae bacterium | reverse complement strand
GCCAGTAGCGCCGCCAGGTCGCAGGGCGCGGCCTCGGCAGCGAAATAGGCGCGATGCACCCGCCATTCCAGCCGCGCCACGTCGGCCAGATAGGGCAGCGCCGCCAGCTCCGGCAGCCCGGCCAGAAAGTCGGCCAGGGCGTCGCCGTAATCGTGCAAGTCGCCGCTGCGCGAGGGATGGGCGCCGATGTAGGCGCGGGCCAGGGCGCGGAAACAGTCCGCGCCGAGCAGGCGCTGCAGCACCGGATAGGCCGCAGCCAGGGCATCGCCCAGGTTGAGCACGGTGTTGTTGCGATACAGGCCGAGCCGGGCCGCGGGGGCGAGGCCGTCGCCGACGATCAGTTCGGCCAGGGCCGCCGGCACCCGTCCCTCGTAGACCGCGGCGGCGAAGGCGCTCTGCAGCTTACGCAGGTGTCGCGAAGACATGGCAGCCCTCCAGGAAGCGGTTGGCCAGCGCCGCCTCGTGCAGCAGCACCGGCAGCGGCGGCAGCTCGCTGTCCCACTCGATCAGCGTCGGGCGCGGGCCGAAGCGCTCCAGCACCTCCTCGTACAACTCCCACACCTCCGGGCAGATCGGCCGGTTGTGGGTATCTAGCAGCAGGCGCTGGCCGCCGACGTCCTTCACCGTATGCCCGGCCAGATGGATCTCCAGGATGGCGGCCCCGGGCAGGGCATCGAGGAAGGTCCGCGGATTCTCGCCGTGATTGCAGACGTTGACGTAGAGATTGTTGACATCGAGCAACAGGCCGCAGCCGCTGCGCCGCACCAGTTCGGCCAGGAACTCCCCTTCGGGGATGCTGGAGATGCGGTAACTGAGGTAACGGGAGATGTTCTCGATGAGCAGCCGCCGACCGAGATAGTCCTGCACCTGCTGCACGCGCGCCACCATCAGCGTCAGCGCCTCCTCGGTCAGCGGCAGCGGCAGCAGGTCATTGAGGTGGCAGCCGCCGACCGCGCCCCAGCACAGATGCTCCGACACCAGGGCCGGCTCGAAACGCTGGCACAGCGCCTTGAGCCGGCGCAGGTGTTCCCGGTCGAGGGGATCGGCCGAACCCAGCGACAGGCCGACGCCGTGCAGGCTCAGCGGATAGTGGTCGCGCACCTGCTCCAGTACCAGCAGCGGCCGGCCGCCAGCCCCGAAGAAGTTCTCGCTGTGCACCTCCACCCAGCCCAGTGCCGGGCGCGACTGCACGACCGCCTGATAATGCTCGCCCCGCAGACCGATCCCGGCCAACGCCGGGAGCGGCCCGGGAGCCGCGCAGGCCGCCCGGGCGTCCATGACGGCGCTCCCCGTCAGGCCTTCTTCTGCAGGCTGCCGCCGGTGATCTTGTCGCAGGTGCCCTTGGGCACATAGATCCACGAGTCGCCCTGGTTGTCGGCGCTGGCCTGGCCGGCGCAGGCGTGCACATTGGTCTGGCAGTCGTTCTTGCCGGCCTTGACGATGCCGTAGCACTTCTCGGCGGCGAAGCTCGGCGTCGGCGCCGGACCGGACTGGGCCGCGGCGCTGCTCAGCACCCCCAGGGTGAACACGCTGGCCAGGGCGGACTGGATAATGGTCTTGGTCTTCATGGCATGCGCTCCTATAGCGAGTAGCGAATGGGTTGCGGATCGGGCCGGACTCGGTCCCGGTCCTGCCGTCCCGTTGCGGGATTCACCAGCCGGCGGGAACGAGCGGACAACTCTTGAAGTTGCATCTGCCGTGCCAGTGCTGGCAGACAGCCGGGACACGCACCCAAGATATTGTTCATACTGGATTTTTTCTGAGTGGGCCGTGGCTCCAAGCAGATCGGTCGCGATCAAACCGCTAGCGTAGACACCGTCGCATTTCGCGAGACCGCGAACAATATCGTGGGCAAGACATCGCGGCGACTGGTGGTGACAAGCTATGGCACTGAGGCTGATGATTGTTAAAGAATGCAAACTGCAGTGACGAGAGCGGGCCGAGCACCAATAATGACGATGACGGATGTCGGCGAGGTGCGGGAGGATCCCGCAGCGGTGCCAGCCCGCCAGGGATGCTGGTAATCCAAGAAGACGAACAAGAAGAGACAAGAAGAAGAAACGCCCCGAGCGACAGAGTCGCATCGACGCCCGCGCCCCTGCTCCTGGCGCGGGTTTTTCTTTTCCCCCGGCCGGAAGCGCGGCCCGGCGCGGCAATTGTTAAAGAATGCAAACTGTCATGACAGGGGCGGAGGGTTCGCTATCATCAAGACCAAGGAGATCGTTGAGACCGGGAAGTCCAGAGCACCGCCAGCCCGCTCGCCTGGCTGGCATCCCAAGAAGACGAATAAGAACGAACAACAACAAGAAGACTTTCGCGACGGAGTCGCACCGCTCATACCCTAACCCGCGCCCCGCGTACGCGGGTTTTTTGTTTGAATTGGGCATCACTCCGCGAACGCCAGCACGATGCGCCGGTTGCGCTTGCCCTTGCTCTCGATCTTGCTCACCAGCACCCGGCCGATCTCGCGGGTGTTGGCTACGTGGGTGCCGCCGCAGGGCTGGAAATCCACCCCCTCCACCCGCACCATGCGGATGGCGCCGTGGCCGCGCGGCGGCTGCACCGACATGGTCCGCACCAGTTCCGGGTTGCTGTCCAGCACCGCTTCCTCCAGCCACTCGGTGGTCACGGCGTAGCCGGCCTCGATCAAGGCATTGAGGCGCTCGGTCAGTTCCTCCTTGTCGGGTGGGGTGCCGTCCTCGCCCAGGTCGAAGTCGAGCCGCCCCTTGTCGGCGCTCAGCGCGCCGCCGGTAACCCCAAAGGGTACCAGCGAGCACAGCAGGTGCAGGCAGGTGTGCATGCGCATGTGGCGATGCCGGCGCTCCCAGTCCAGGCGCTGGCGCAGCGTATCCCCCGGTTGGAGGCCATGGCCGGCGTCGACCAGGCGATGGCGAATCGTGCCCGGCGTTTCGCCCTTGCGGGTATCGAGCACTGCCAGCTCGCGCCCGTCGGCGGTGATGAACATACCGCTATCGCCAGGCTGGCCACCGCCCTCGGGGTAGAACAGGGTGCGGTCCAGCACCACCCACTCGCCGTCCACGGCGATGACGATGGCATCCAGCTCGGTGCGATAGGGTTCCTGGTAATAGGCCGGGATGGTGGTCATCATGATCCTCCGGATGCGTCCCAGAACAGGGAATTGAATCTTATTGAACTTGTTTGGCATGTCGATTGACTGCTAGATTGCCAGCATATTCAGGCTTCCCATGGCGTCAATCGGAATATTGCCACCATGTCAATCTGGATCCCCGACCTCTCCGCCCACCCTGGTCCCCGCTACCGCGCCCTGGCCCTGGCCATCGAGGCGGCGGTAAAGAGCGGCGAGCTGTCACCCGGCACCAAGCTGCCGCCGCACCGCATCCTGGCCGACGCCTTGGGGGTGACGGTGGGCACGGTGGCGCGCGGTTACGCCGAGGCGGAGCGACGCCATCTGGTCAGCGCCCAGGTGGGCAGCGGCACCTACGTGCGCGCCCCGGCCATGCCCCAGGCCAGCTTCCGCATTGCCGCCGAGGAACGCGAGCAGGACAGCGTGCTCGATCTCAGCCTCAGCCTGGTGGTGCCCAGTCCGCGCGAGCACGACCTCGCCGCTCTGCTGCGCGAGCTGGCCGACGATCGGCTGGCGCTGCGCGAAGCTCTGGACTACCAGCCCGAGGGCGGTCCTCGCCGGCAGCGGGAGCTCGCCGCCCACTGGCTGCGAGCGCGCGGTGTCGAAGCCGACCCGGCACGGGTGCTGCTGTGCAACGGCGGCCAGCACGGCATCACCCTGGCGCTGCAGGCCCTGACTCGCCCCGGCGATCTGGTGTGCGCCGAGGGCCTGAGCTATCCCGGCTTCATTGCCGCCGCCCGGCAGTTGCACCTGCGCACTCTGCCCGCCCCCATCGACGAGCACGGTCTGCTTCCGGAGCCGCTCGACGCCCTGTGCCGCCAGTACCAGCCGCGCCTGCTCTACTGCATGCCCGGCCTGCACAACCCCACCTGCGTCACCACCCCCGAGGCGCGCCGCCGCGAGATCGCCGCCATCGCCGAGCGCCACGGCCTGTGGCTGGTGGAGGATGACGTGCAGTCCGGCCACGGCGAACCCATCGCCCCACCGCTCGCCGCCCTGGCAGCGCAGCGCACCCTGCACATCCACAGCGCCGCCAAGCTGCTGGCGGGCGGGCTGCGGGTGGGCTTTCTGACGGTACCGGCAACGCTGCTGGAGCGGGTGCGGACGGTGCTGCGCAGCCACTGCTGGATGGCGCCGCCGCTGATGATGGAGGTGGCCAGCCGCTGGCTGGCCTCGCCACGCGGCCAGGCACGGCTGGAATGGCAGCGCCAGGAGCTGCGCGCGCGCCAGGCTCTGGCGGCCGAATATCTGACCGGCTACGACTACCGCGCCCATGCGGAAGGCTTCAACCTCTGGCTGCTGCTGCCCGAGCCCTGGCGCAGCGGCCCCTTCGTCGCCCGGCTGCTGAGTCGCGGGGTGCGGGTGCAGCCGGCGGAGACCTTCGCCGTCGGCCGCTACCCGGCGCCCCAGGCGATACGCCTGTGCCTCTCCAGCGCCCCCAGCCGCGAGCGCCTGGCCGAGGGCTTGGCGGTGATCCGCGCCACCCTGGCCGAGGAACCGGCGCTGGAAAGCGCCGTATTCTGACGGCACTGGCTCTGGCGTAACGATACGTTTACACTCGCAAAATCCGTAAACGATCCGTTACATCTGGAGTCCGCCATGCGCATCGCCATATCCGGCCTCAACCGTGTCGGCATCACCCAGGAGGTGCTGGCCCTGCTGGCCCGGCGCGGACTGGACCTGCGCGCGGTGGAAGTGGAGATCGGCCATATCTACCTGGACGCCCCCGCCCTGGCCGCAACCGAACTCGAGCCGCTGTGCCGCGAGCTGCTGACCGTCCCTGGCATCCGCGGCGTCGAGCCGGTGACCCTGCTGCCCGGCGAGCGCCGCCGCCAGCAGCTCGACATCCTGCTGGATGCCATGGCCGACCCGGTGCTGGCAGTGGATGGCGATGGCCGGCTGCTGGCCGCCAACCGCGCCCTGCTGCAGGTGGTCGGCCGGGAGAGCATCGCCCCTGGCAGCCTCGGCCTGGATGATCTGTGCGACGACGCCCCGGCCCTGCTGGGCGAGTTGCGCGCCAACCGTTTCCGGCTGGCCCGGCGCGAGCTCACCCTGGCCGGCCAGCCGTTCCTGGCCGAGGCCCAGCCGATGCGCGACGACGCGGTCCCCGACGCTCCGGTGGGGGCAATGCTGCTGCTGCACTCGCCGCGCCGCCTAGGCCAGCACCTGTCCGCCCTGCAGTCGGTGGAGGACGACGCCTTCCAGGCCATCGTCGGCGAGTCGGTGGTGATCGCTCGCCTCAAGGAGCGCGCCCGGCGGCTGGCGGCGGTGGACGCGCCGCTGCTGATCCTGGGCGAGACCGGCACCGGCAAGGAGCTGCTGGCGCGGGCCTGCCATCAGGTCAGCCGGCGCCGCGACGCCCCGTTCCTGGCGCTGAACTGCGCCGCCTTGCCGGAAAGCCTGGCCGAGAGCGAGCTGTTCGGCTATGCCCCCGGTGCTTTCAGCGGTGCCCGCAAGGGCGGCAAGCCCGGGCTGTTCGAGCTGGCCGAGGGCGGCACCCTGTTCCTGGATGAGATCGGCGAGATGTCGCCGTACCTGCAGGCCAAGCTGCTGCGCTTCCTGCAGGACGGCCGCCTGCGCCGGGTCGGCGGCGAGCGCGAGATCCGCGTCGACGTGCGCATCGTCAGCGCCACCCACCGCGATCTGGAGGCCCTGGTGGCCGAGGGCCGGTTCCGCGAGGACCTCTACTACCGACTCAACGTGCTCAGCCTGCAGGC
>DATLYF010000156.1:0-5414 GCA_035575095.1 Candidatus Competibacteraceae bacterium | reverse complement strand
GGCTCGTCCAACACCAATAGTTGCGGCCGCCGCAGCAGGGCGCGGGCCAGCAGCACGCGCTGGAATTCGCCACCGGAGATGGCCTGCAGCGGGCTATCCAGCAGCTCCGCGGCGCCGGTCTCGGTCAGCGCCTCGTGTACCCGCATCCGGCTGGCCGGAGTACTCAGAGTAAGGAAGCGCTGCACGGTCAGCGGCAGGGTCTCATCCACCGTCAGCCGCTGCGGCATATAGCCCACGCTCAGCCCCGGCCGGCGCCACACCCGCCCGACGTCGGGCCGCACCAGGCCAAGGACCACTCGCACCAGCATGGACTTACCGGCGCCGTTGGGACCGATCAGGGTGACGATCTCGCCGGCATGCACGCGCAGCCCCACCTCGCTCAAGATGGTGCGGCCGCGGATGGTCAGCGACACCCCCTCGGCGATGAGCAGCGGCTCAGTGGCCACGGGCGTTCACCGTCGCCTGACAGTCGGCACAACGCCCCAATACCTCCACCACCTGGGAGCCGACGGTGAAGTGGCGTGCCGCCGCCTCGGCGCGAATGGTTTGCTCCAGCACCTGGCTGTCCAGCTCGCGTACCCGGCCGCACATCGCGCAGATCAGGAACTGGCCGGCGTGGCGCTGCTCGGGATGATCACAGACGGCATAGACGTTGAGCGAGGCCAGGCGGTGCACCAGCCCCTGCTCCAGCAGGAAGTCGAGGGCACGGTAGACAGTGGGCGGCGCGCCGCGGCGGCCGTCACGCTCACGCAGTACGTCGAGGATGGCATAGGCGCCCAGTGGGCGGTCGCTCTCCAGGATGATCTCCAGCACCCGCCGGCGCAGGGCAGTAAAGCGGTGGCCGCGACTCTGGCACAGCCGCTCGGCGCCGGCCAGACGCTGCTGGATGCGTTCCCCTTGGGCAGGGTCCAGGTTCGCTGATGTGTTCACGTCGGCTCTATCGATTACCCGTGGCGGTCGGCTACCGCCGCCCATTATTCCGTGCCGCGCCGCCGGCGTCAGCCCCCTGACGGGGAGGCATTCGCGCCTTTCCGCTGTCCAAAAAGTGGTTCCGTTCCGCTGAGTTTTATGCTTTTATGCCGAGCTTGCCGCGGGCCTTGCAACCCCGCCATTTAGCAGCTAGAGATTACCGCAACCACTGACTGGATAGGTGGCATATGGCGAACGACGCGTTCCAGGATTTCACCCCCTATCAGCCGCAGCCGGGTGAGGAGTACATGAACGAGCGGCAGCGGGCGCATTTCGCCGGTATCCTCAAGGCCTGGAAGCAGCAGCTTATCGAGGAAAGCGAGCGCACCGTGCACCACATGCAAGACGAGCCGCTCAACCTTCCCGATCCCAACGACCGCGCCAGCCAGGAGGAGGAGTTCTCCCTGGAGCTGCGCGCCCGCGACCGCGAGCGCAAGCTGCTGCGCAAGATCGACAAGGCCCTCAAACGCCTGGAGAACGACGAGTACGGCTACTGCGAGTCCTGCGGCATCGAGATCGGCATCCGCCGGCTGGAGGCCCGCCCTACCGCCGAGCTGTGCATCGACTGCAAGCAGCTCGAGGAGCAGAAGGAAAAGACCTGGGCGGCCTGAGCGCCGCGCCAGCCTTAGCCCCGTGCCGCCGCAGCCGTCCCCGCCAGCTCTTCGGCATGCCCGTGGTGCACCAAACCACCCAAGCCGTGCGCGGCTAGCACCTCATTCATGCGCCGCCGCACCGGTTCGGTGTTCTCCATCCGCAGCACCTGCTCTAGCACTGCTTTGGCGGCGGCCAGCGGCACGCTACGGATCGCCCATTTCACCTTGAGCAGATTGCCCAGGCTCATGCTCAGGCTGTCCACCCCCATGGCCATGAGTAGCAGGGCGGCGGCCGGGTCGCCGGCCATCTCGCCGCACACACTGACCGGACGGCCGGCAGCGTGGGCGCCCTCTATCACCTGGCGGATCGCCTGCAACACCGCCGGATGCAAGCCGTCGTAGAGCTTGGCCACGCGGTCGTTGTTGCGATCCACCGCCAGCAGGTATTGGGTGAGGTCATTGCTGCCCACCGAGACGAAGTCCACCATGCGCGCCAGGGCATCGATCTGGTATACCGCCGCGGGCACCTCCACCATTACCCCGACCCGCGGCAGGGTCACCGGCAGCCCGTCCTCCTGCAGCTCGGCGTGGACATGGTGCAGCATCTCCAGGGCCTCGGCCAGCTCGCTGACGCTGGCGATCATGGGAAAGAGGATGGACAGGTTGGCGCTGTCGGCGCCAGCGCGCAGCATGGCGCGCAACTGGGTCTTGAAGATGTCCGGCTGATCCAAGGTGATGCGGATACCGCGCCAGCCCAGGAAGGGGTTGTCCTCGTTGATGGGAAAATAGGGCAGCGGCTTATCGCCGCCGACGTCCAAGGTCCGCATCACCACTGGTCGCGGTGCCATGGCCTCCAGCACCTGGCGATAGATGGCGGTCTGCTCCTCTTCCACCGGGAAACGATCACGCAGGAAGAACTGCATCTCCGAACGGAACAGCCCCACGCCCTCGGCACCGCTATCGCGGGCGGCGGCGATATCGGCGTAGAGGCCGGTGTTGGCGTAGAGCGGGATGATGTGGCCATCGGGGGTTTGCGCCGGCAGATGCTTGAGTTCCTGCAAGCCACGGGACAGCTCGGCTTCTTCACGGATCAGGCGCAGGTATTCGTCGCGCAGGGCCGGACCGGGCTGTACGCAGACCCGTGCGGCGTAACCGTCCACCACCACCTCGCGCCCGTGTAGCCGCCCCAGGGCCGAGGAATTGACGCCGAATACCGCCGGAATGCCCAGGCCGCGCGCCAACAGGGCTACGTGGGAGGCGCCGGTGCCGCGCACCGACACCAATCCGGCCAGCTTCTCCGGCGGCACCTCGATAAGCTGCGAGACGCTGATCTCCTCGCCGACCAGGATGGTGCGTTCCGGGTAGCTGGCCGGGCTGGTATCAGGATCCTCTTCCTGCAGCCGTTTCAGCAGACGCTGGCCGAGATCGCGGATGTCGGCAGCCCGCCCTTGCAGATAGGGGTCATCCATCTCCTCGAAGATGTTGGCATACTCGCGGATGGTGTCGCGCAGCGCTGCCGGCGCCCAGTTGCCCTGGGCGATGCGCTCCAGGGTACCCTGCATCAGGCTGTCGCTGCCGAGCAGCAGAGCGTAGGCGTCGAACAGCGCCTGGTCGCCCGGAGAGAGGATACGGCCCAGGCGCTTGCCCAGATGCTTGAGCTCCTCCAGCTCTTCGGCCACCGCCTGGCGGAAGCGGGCGCTCTCTGCTTCCATGTCCGCCACCGGCTTGTCCGGCACCGAGTCCAGTTCGGCGGCGGGGAACAGCACCACGGCACGGCCGATGCCCAGGCCCTTGGCGCTGGCCACGCCGTCCAGGAACAGAGTGCCGGCCACACCGCCCTCGCCATCCAGCCGGTCCAGAGCCTGGCGGATCTCGGCCAAGGTAATGGAACCGGCCAGTTGCGCCGCTAGGGTGACCAGAAAGGCCTCCTCCTCGTCGGTATACTTGCGCGTCTCGCGCTGCTGTACCACCAGCACGCCCAGGGTCTTGCGGCGGCGCAAGATGGGCACGCCGAGGAAGCCGTGAAAGGGCGCCTCGCCGGTCATGGCGATGAAGCGGAAGTTGGGATGCTCGGGGGCGTTCTCGACGTTGACCGGCTCGGCGCGGCTCGCCACCAGGCCCACCAGGCCCTCGCCGAACTTCAGCCGCACCCGGCCGACGGCGGCGGGACGCAGGCCGTCGGTGGCCATCAGTACATGCTCTTCACGGCTATAGTCGCTGAGGTAGACCGAGCAGACATCGGCCGACATCGCCGTCTTGACCCGATTAACGATAAGGGTCAGAGCTTCGTCCAGGTCGTGGGCAGCGTCGACCTCCTGGACGATGCGCCGCAGAGAATCGAGCATGGGCACACACCTCACATGGCTGGCGGTTACGGGACGAGCGCCCGCCACCATACCGTGACGGCGGATGCTCAGCGTTGCTTGTCGTAGCGCGGGTCGTGGCGATTGGTTTGCGGCGGCGGACGGCGCGGCCGCCATTCGGGTATGGTCGGCATCTCGCCCGGATCGAACAGCAAGGGTGCCAATTCCCGCAGCGCACGCAGGTAGACGCCGCGCTTGAACGGCACCACGGCGCGCAGCGGATACCAGTAATCCACCCAGCGCCAATGGTCGAACTCGGGACGCTCGGACAGATCCAGGCGCACGTCGCTCTCCTCCCCCACCATGCGAAGCAAAAACCATACCTGCTTCTGGCCGATGCAGGTAGGCTTGCTGTGGCGCCGGATCAGCCGCTTGGGCAGCCGATAACGCAGCCAGCCGCGGGTACAGCCCATCACCTGCACGTGCTGGGGCTGCAGCCCGACCTCTTCGGCCAGCTCACGATACATGGCCTCTTCTGGCGATTCATCCCAGCGGATGCCGCCCTGCGGGAACTGCCAGGACTTCTGGCCGATCCGGCGCGCCCAGAAGAGCTGACGGTCGGCATTGCACAGGATGATCCCGACGTTGGCCCTGTAACCCTCCGAGTCAATCACGGGTACGGGAGAATTCTAGATTTAATGAGATAGTTTTATTTTTCCACAAGATGAATTGCCATGTCACGATCCGCACCCGGTCTTTACCAGGATTGCCGAGCCGCCGACGATCCCCTACCCTTGCCGGAGCTGACAGCAAAGAGAGGGTAACAGGCTTGGCGTTGGCGATCTTCGATCTCGACGACACTCTGCTGGCGGGCGACAGCAACGCCCTATGGAGCGAGTTCCTGGCAGAAAGGGGGGTACTCGACGGCGCCGCCAACGCCCGCGCCCGGGCTCGCTACGACCAGGCTTATGCCAGCGGCACCCTGGACATCCACGACTACACTGCCTTCATGCTCGAGCCGGTACTGGACTGGCCGGCCGAGCGGCTGCTCGACTGGCAGCAGCGCTTCGTCGAGGAGCGCGTCCTGCCGGCACTCTATCCTGCCGCTCTGGAGCTGCTGGAGCGGCACCGCATGGCGGGCGACACGCTGCTCATCATGACCGCCACCAACCGCGTCATCACCGGGCCCATCGCTCGCATCCTGGCGGTCGAGCACCTGCTCGCCACTGAGCCGGAGCGACGGGGCGGCCGCTACACCGGCCGTATCGCCGGCATTCCCTGCTTCCGCCAAGGCAAGGTGCAGCGCCTGCAACTATGGCTGGAGGCCAGCGGCGCCAGCCTGGCGGGCAGCCATTTCTATAGCGATTCCCACAACGATCTGCCGCTGCTGGAACTGGTGGAGCACCCGGTGGCGGTCAACCCCGACCCGCGACTGGCCGCCCACGCCCGCCACCGCGACTGGCCGGTGCTGCGCCTGGAGGCGCCGGCCGCCGTTCAGCGGCGCAGCGGATAAACCCGCAGGAAAGCGCTCACCGCCGCCTCGGCGTGG
>DATLYF010000155.1:0-5912 GCA_035575095.1 Candidatus Competibacteraceae bacterium | reverse complement strand
TGGCCTGGTGGTCGCCGCTCAACAGCACCGCCGGCACGCGCCGTCCGTCGATCTCCTCCGGGCGGGTATAGTGCGGGCAGTCCAGCAGCCCCGCCATGAAGGAGTCCTGCTGGGCCGACTCCGCGTCGTTCAGCACCCCTGGCAGCAGCCGCGCCACCGCATCGACGATCACCGCCGCCGCCAGCTCGCCGCCGGACAGCACGTAATCGCCGATAGACCATTCCTCGTCCACCTCGGCCTCGATCAGCCGCTCGTCCACACCCTCGTAGCGGCCGGCGATCAGCAGCAGATGCCGCGCCTGCGCCAGTTCACGCACCCCGCCCTGGTCCAGGGGGCGGCCCTGGGGACTGAGGTAGAGGGTGCGCCCGCGGCTGCCGGCGGCGGCCCGCGCCCGCCGCAGGGCATCGCGCAGCGGCTGCACCTTCATCACCATGCCCGGACCGCCGCCGTAGGGACGGTCGTCCACGGTGCGATGGCGATCGTGGGTTTCCTCGCGCGGGTCCCAGGTATGCAGGGCGAGCAGGCCACGCTCCACCGCCCGTCCGGTCACGCCGCAGCTCACCAGCGCCTGGAACAGCTGCGGAAACAGGGTGATCACGTCGACGCGCATGATACGTCCGGGCCAGGTATGCCGCGCGTCAGAAATCCGGATCCCACTCGACCCGCATCACCCCCTGCTCCAGATCGACGCTCCGCACCACCGACCCCTGCAGAAAGGGCAACAGGTGCTCCCGCTCGCCGTCCTTCACCACCACCACGTCGTTGGCCCCGGTTTCGAACAGGCTGTCCACCCGTCCCAGCTCGATCTCCGCGACGGTGACCACGCGCAGGCCGATCAGATCGGCCCAGTAGTACTCGCCCGGCGCCGCCGGCGGCAACTGCTCGCGGGTGACGGCGATGCTCTGCCCCAGCAGGGTCGCCGCCTGGTCGCGGTCCTCACAGCCGCGCAGCTTGAGGATCACTCCCTTGCCCTGGACGCGCCCCTGTTCCACCTGGTAGGGCTGCCATTCCTTTCCGTCGCGCGACAGGTAGAGCGGCTGATAGCCGAGGATGCCTTCGCGCGGCTGGGTCTCGGAGAACACCTTGACCCAGCCGCGTACCCCGTACAGGCCGGACACGCGGCCCAGGGTGATCCAGCGGCTGGCGGCGGTGTCTCCACTCACAACCGGCTCTGCCGCATTACGCGGCCTGGGCGGACTGGCGCTGGAATTCCTTGAGCAGCGCCGCCACGCGCTCCGAGGCTTGGGCGCCCTGGGACAGCCAGTACTGCAGGCGCTCACCGTTCAGGTTGAGCCGCTCCTCGCCGCCGCGGGCGATCGGATTGAAGAAGCCGACGCGCTCGATGTAGCGGCCGTCACGGGGGCTGCGGCTATCGGTGACGACCACGTGGTAGAACGGGCGTTTTTTGGCGCCGCCGCGGGACAAGCGAATGGTGACCATGGGAAGGTTGACCCTCTGTATCTTCGTATGCCAAGGACCAGCCGGTCCGATTGAAAACAAACCGCGAATTCTACTCGAAATTGCCGGAAAGTGAAGGGCTTCGCCTCAGCCTAGCGCAGCGGCGGCAGTCCGCCACCCATACCGCCCAGTGGCAGCTTGCCCTTGAGGCTGCGCATCAGCTTGCCCATGCCTCCCTTGGTAAGCTTCTTCATCACCCGCTGCATCTCGGTGAACTGCTTGAGCAACTTGTTGACCTCCTGCACCTGGGTGCCGGAGCCAGCGGCGATGCGACGCTTGCGCGAACCGTTGATGATATCGGGAAAGCGCCGCTCCTGCGGCGTCATGGAATTGATGATGGCGATCAGCCGCTTCACCTGGCGGTCGTTGACCTGGTCCTTGACCCCCGTCGGCAACTGGCCCAGCCCCGGCATCTTGTCGACGAAGGCGGCCAGGCCACCCATGTTGAGCATCTGCTCCAGCTGGTCGCGGAAATCCTCCAGATCGAAGGTCTTGCCCTTCTTGAATTTCTCGGTGAGCTTCTGCGCCTTCTCCTTGTCGACCTTGCGCTCCATCTCCTCGACCAGGCTGAGCACGTCGCCCATGCCGAGGATGCGCGAAGCTACCCGGTCGGGGTAGAAAGGTTCGAGAGCCGCGGTCTTCTCGCCCACACCGAGGAACTTGATGGGTTTGCCGGTGATGTGGCGCAGCGACAGCGCCGCGCCGCCGCGGGCGTCGCCATCGGCCTTGGTGAGGATGACACCGGTGAGCGGCAGGGCGTCGTGGAAGGCCTTGGCGGTGTTGGCGGCGTCCTGGCCGGTCATGCTGTCCACCACGAACAGCGTCTCCACCGGCTTGAGGGCGGCGTGCAGCTCCTGGATCTCGGCCATCATCTCGGCGTCCACGTGCAGCCGGCCGGCGGTATCCACCAGCAGCACGTCGATGAGCTGGCGCCGCGCCGCTTCCACCGCGGCCTGGGCGATGGCCAGAGGCTGCTCGCCGGAGGCGCTGGGGAAGAACTGCACCCCCACCTCGCCGGCCAGGGTCTTGAGCTGCTCGATGGCGGCGGGGCGGTAAACGTCGCAGCTCACCACCATCACCTTCTTATGCTTACGCTCCTTGAGGAAGCGTGCCAGCTTGGCGGTGGTAGTGGTCTTGCCCGAGCCCTGCAGGCCGGCCATCAGCACCACGGCCGGGGGCTGCACCTTGAGGTTGAGTTCTTCGTTGGCCTCGCCCATGACCTTGACCAGCTCGTCATGGACGATCTTCACCAGCACCTGGCCCGGGGTGAGGCTGGTCATCACCTCCTGGCCGACGGCCCGCTCCTTGACCTTGGCGATGAATTCGCGTACCACCGGCAGGGCCACGTCGGCTTCCAGCAGCGCCATGCGCACCTCGCGCAGAGCCTCCTGGATGTTCTCCTCGGTGAGGCGCGCCTGACCGCGCAGGTGCTTGATGGTCTTCAACAGGCGTTCGCTGAGGTTCTCGAACATGCGGACTTCCATCGGTCTATCGGCTGGGCGGGGCCGGGCGACCCCGTCGGGAATGGGCAAGTATACCCTGATCCTGCCGTTTCTGGCGCGGGCGCGATCTTCAAGCCACCGGCCGGATGTGCCATCATTCCCGGCGCGAGACGAGCGAGCGGATCGGCGAGATGTACAATACATTCATCGGCGGCCTGGCCGCCGTCCTCTACCTGCTTACCGGCGGCCTGCTGGGGGTACGCCTGTCGCGGGCCGGCCACGGTACGCTACAGGGCAAACCCCTGCTGCTGGCCTTGGGCGGCGCGGCGGTGCTGCTGCACGCCCTGATCCTGTCGCGCGCCATCCTCCACCCCGAAGGCGTCAATCTGGGCTTCTTCAACGCCCTCTCCCTCACCGGCTGGCTGATTGCCGTGGTGCTACTGCTCTCGGCCCTGTTGCGCCCGGTGGAGAACCTCGGCATCGTGCTGCTGCCCTTTGCCGCCACCACGGTGATCCTGGCCCTGATCTTCCCTTCGCAGCGCATCGTCAGCGATCCGCACCAGTGGCAGCTGGAGTCGCACATCCTCATCTCCATCCTGGCCTATTCCTTGTTGTCGCTGGCGGCGGTGCAGGCCATCCTGCTGGCGATCCAGGATCACCGTCTACGCAGCCGCCACCCGGGGGGGTTCGTGCGCGGCATCCCGCCGCTGGTGACCATGGAGATGCTGCTGTTTCAGATGATTGGGATCGGCTTCGTGATGCTCAGCCTGGCGCTCGCCAGTGGTTTCCTGTTCCTCGAGGATATCTTCGCCCAGCATCTGGTGCACAAGACCGTGCTGTCTATCGCCGCCTGGACGGTGTTCGGCATCCTGCTGTGGGGGCGTTGGCGCTTCGGCTGGCGCGGGCGCACCGCCATCCGCTGGACACTCAGCGGTTTCGTCGTGCTGGGGCTAGCCTATTTTGGTAGCAAACTGGTATTAGAGCTGATCCTGCAGCGTTGACGCAGTCAACCCTGCCCGCAGCCCAGCCCTTCCCAGGAGGTCGAGCATGGCGATGGAGCCCACCGTTTTCATCGTGGATGACGAGGCACCGGTCCGGGAGTCCCTGGAGCTGCTGCTGCACTCAGCGGGATTGCGGGTGCAGAGCTATCCCAGCGCCCTGGCGTTCCTGGCCGCCTACCGCCCCGAACGGCCCGGCTGCCTGCTGCTGGATGTGCGCATGCCGGGCATGAGCGGTCTGGAACTGCAGGAAGAGCTGCAGCGGCGCGGCCATTCCATTCCCGTGGTCTTCCTATCTGGCCATGGCGACGTGCCCATGGCGGTGCACGCCATGAAGCGCGGCGCCCAGGATTTCCTGCAGAAACCCTGCGACGATTCACTGTTGCTGGAGCGAGTGCGCCAGGCCCTGGCCCGGGATCTGAATGAGCGTCGCCGCCAGCGGCGCATCGCCACCGCCCTGGCCCGACTGCAACTGCTCTCGCCGCGGGAATTCCAGGTGCTGGAGCTGATCGTGGCCGGCTGCCTCAACAAGGTGATCGCCGCCCGCCTCAGCCTCAGCCTGGCCACGGTCGAATCGCACCGCCGCAGCATCATGACCAAGCTGCGCGCCAGTTCTCTTTCCGATTTGGTACGGCTGCTGGAATGCTACCGTCAACATGCCACCCAGGGAGCCAGCGGGGAACCGGAACGGAGCTACGCGGATCCAACCTAGGGAAAACCTGGATCAAGGCCTGCCAAAGTCCTTATTTCCCCTGGCTGGCTAGACATTTACCGTTATGGTGTGTCCCGGTCGTAGCAGCCCCCACAGCAGCGGTCGACCTGGACGCGCAAGATTGACGTCTTTTGCACGGCTTGGTCACTGCCTCGCCGACTTCTGGGTGGCCAAGCCGTTTTTTATTGCCTTCTGTTTGCCTCGCCCCTCCCCGGCCGATCTTTGCGGCTGCTTTCAATTCCACTGAACAAACCGGACAAAATCCCTCGCTATCGGCACCGTCCCTTGGCGGCTAAGCTCTTCTCGCACTCCATCATCGCAAGGACAGTGGCCCATGAGCAGGATACTGGTGCTTTACTACAGCATGTACGGTCATATCGAAACCATGGCCAGCGCCATCGCCGAAGGTGCCCGCTCCGTCCCGGGCACGGAGGTGACTATCAAGCGCGTCCCTGAACTGATGCCCGAAGAAGTGGCACGCAAGGCCGGTGCCAAGCTGGATCAGGTTGCGCCCATCGCCACCGTGGCCGAACTGGCCGATTACGACGCCATCATCTTCGGCACCCCTACCCGCTTCGGCAACATGTGCGCGCAGATGCGCAACTTCCTCGACCAGACCGGCGGGCTGTGGCTGAGCGGCGCGCTGATCGGCAAGGTCGGCAGCGTGTTCACCAGCACCGCCACTCAGCACGGCGGCCAGGAGAGCACCATCCTCTCCTTCCATACCACCCTGCTGCACCAGGGCATGATCATCGTCGGCCTGCCCTATTCCGCCGCCGGCCAGATGCGGGTGGACGAGATCACCGGCGGTTCCCCCTACGGCGCCTCCACCATCGCCGGCGGCAACGGCTCGCGCCAGCCCAGCGCCAACGAGCTGGAACTGGCGCGCTTCCAGGGCCGCCACGTGGCTGAGATCACCGCCCGCCTGGTGCGCTGAGCCGTTGCGCCCGAGCCGGTCGCGGCAGTGGGTCGAGCGCGTTAGACTGGCGGCCTGTCATACCAAGCCGAGCTGTCCATCCCGTGTCTATCCCTGTCGCTGTCGGCCACCCTCCTCCCGCCCTGGAGGCACCATGAGAGTATTGCTGCTCGGCAAGCGCGGCAGCCTGGTGCTGTGGCTGGAGAACCTGCTGACCGCCTTCCGCCGCGCCGGCCATGAGGCCGCCGCCTTTACCGTCAACGGCGCCACCCCCTGGCAAGGTCTGGCCTATAAACTGTATCGGCGTCGACCCACTTTCGACCGCTGGCTGGCCGACCGTCTGGCGCAGCGGCTACGAGGTTTGCGTCCCGATCTAGTAGTGGCGG
>DATLYF010000154.1:0-36791 GCA_035575095.1 Candidatus Competibacteraceae bacterium | reverse complement strand
CCGGATCTGGACCTCGGTTTCATCATGTCCCCGCCGCTAGTCATTGCGTTTGCGCTCGCCGGCGACGCCGCGCGCAACCTGCGCGACGAGCCAGTACAAGTGACGGCCGATGGCCGAGCGGTGATGCTGAGCGAGCTGTGGCCCAGTGAGGCCGAGATCGACACGCATCTGGCGCAGGGCCTCGATACGAACGACTTTCGCCGCGACTTCGAGCTGGCCAGCCACAACCCGCAGTGGCACGCGCTGGCAAGCCCCGAGACGGCGCGCTTCCCCTGGGATCTGCGTTCGACTATCCTGCGCCGCCCGCCTTTCGCCTCGGCCGACGCGGGCTCAACGATGCTCGGCTGCTACCGCGCCTACCCGCTGCTCGTACTGGACGACGACATCACCACCGACCACATCTCGCCGGCGAGCGCCATTCCGCCCGACAGCTTCGTGGCCGATTTCCTGGTCGAGCGCGGCGACGATCGCAACGACCTGAACGTGTTCGCCTCGCGGCGCGGCAACTGGGAGGTGATGTTGCGCGCGGCTTTCTACAGCAAGACGCTGGTCAACCTGCTGTGGCCCGGCCTTCCGGTCGCGCACACGGTGCACGCGCCGAGCGGCGATGTGATGCCGATCTGGGAGGCTGCCCAGCGCCACCGCGAAGCTGGCGAGTCGGTGGTGCTGGTCGCCGGTGAGCGCTACGGCACCGGCTCCTCGCGCGACTGGGCCGCCAAGGGGCAGCGCCTGCTGGGCATCCGCGCGGTGCTGGCGGTAAGCTTCGAGCGCATCCACCGCTCCAACCTGGTCGGCATGGGTATCCTGCCGCTGCGGCTGCCAGCCGGCGTTCATCCCAGGACGCTACGACTTCGACCCGGCGACTGCATCGAAGTGGACGCGCCGCTGGATTCGCTTACCCCCCGCTGTACGGTGCCGGTGCGCATCGTGCGCGCCGACAGGACTATCAATGCACTCGAGACCGTGGCTGCTGTGGAGACGCAATTCGAAGTCGAGCTGCTGAAAGCCGGTGGCGTGATCCCTTCGATCCTGCGCCAGACCATGGCCTCGTCCGAGCGACGCGGCGAGAACCCTGTGCCATGAGCCTCGAACAGTCCATTCCCGCCCGGATCATCGAATTGATCCAATCCGAAGCGCTGCCCGTCGGCAGCCACCTGCCGGCCCAGATGCTGGCCGACCGCCTGCGTGTGTCGCGCTCGCCGGTGAATGATGCGCTTGCGCTATTGCACAAGAAGGGTCTGCTCAGACGCGAGCCCAACCGCGGCTACTTCCTCGCCAAGCCCGTCGACAGCCCGACGCACGTGGTCATCGATGAGCTGCGCCTGACAGAGTCTGACGCGCTCACCCGGACCTATTACCGCATTGCGGACGACCGCCTGCGCGGCCTGTTGCCCGATAAGTTCTCCGAGGCACTGCTGAAGAAGCGCTACGAGCTGACGCCAGCGCAACTCGACAAGCTGCTTGCGCGCATCGCAGCCGAAGGCTGGGCCGAGAAAAAACCGGGCTACGGTTGGATCTTCTCGCCGATGCTGACCACACCGGACAGCCTGCTGCAGTCGTATCGCATGCGCCTCGCCCTCGAGCCGGCCGCGCTGCTCGAGCCCGGCTATCGCCTCGAGCCGGCGGTGCTGGCGCGGCTGCGCGCCGCCGAGACTCATCTGCTCGAAGGCGGCATCGAGACCGACACGGCAGAACAACTGCACGAACGTGGCGTGCGGTTCCACGAATCGCTGGTCGAGGCGAGCGGCAACCCCTTCTTCATCGACGCGATCAAACGCGTCAACCGCGTGCGCCGGCTGCTGTCATATCGCTCGATGCAGGACCGCAAGCGCTACAAGGAGCATTGCCAACAGCACCTGCACCTGCTCGACCTGCTGGAACACGAGCGCTTTGAGGAGGCCTCGCAGGCTATGCGCGAACACTTGCTATGCACGCTGCGCAACATCGAAAAGATCCGCGACATCCTCAAACCCTGAGCAAATGAACATCCATCCTGCTGTCGTTGCAGCCTTCACGCCCACCGGCAAGCTGCGCGCTGCCATCAACTTAGGCAACCCGATCCTGGCCGGCACCGACCCGGTCACCGGCCGCCCATGCGGTGTTTCGGTCGACCTGGCGCATGCGTTTGCCGAGAGGCTTGGTGTGGCCATCGAACTGGTCGTGTTCCAGGCAGCTGGCAAGTCGGTCGAGGCGGTCATCAACGATCAGGCCGACATCGGCTTCTTCGCCGTGGACCCGGTGCGCGGCGCCGGCATCGCGTTCACCGCACCGTATGTCCTGATCGAGGGCTGCTACTTGGTGCGGCAGTCCTCACCGATCCGCTGCCACGCGGATGTGGACCGCACGGGCCATCGCGTCGCAGTGGGCGCCGGCAGTGCCTACGACCTGTATCTCACGCGCAAGCTCAAGCACGCACAGATCGTGCGTGTGCCGACCTCGCCCACCGTGGCGGACACGTTCGTCGCGCAGGGACTCGAAGTGGCGGCCGGCGTGAAACAGCAGCTGGAAGCCGACATGCAGCGCTTTCCCGGCCTGCGCCTGCTCGCCGGTCGTTTCATGGTGATTCAGCAGGCGATGGGCACGCCCAAGGGGCGCGGCGAGGCAGCGGCGCGCTGCCTCGCCGAATTCGTCGAGGACATGAAGGCCAGCGGCTTCATTGCCCAGGCGCTCAAGCGGCATTGCATCGAGGGCGCTTCGGTCGCTGCGCCTGTAGGGTGAGCGCAATGTAGGCCTACGTCGGCTCGCCTACCGCTCTCCTAATCTCTCTAGAGGAGCGGGCGCGGGAGGCCAGCTGGTAAAGAGGCCTCAGCCGGCGCTGACCGTGCGCCCCTCGGCCCAGGCCCTGAGCGCCGCAACCTCCTCGGCCATCACCACCGACAGCGGCCGGGTGCGGCGGATCTCGGCAAGCAGCGCCTCCTGGCTCAGGCCCTCAGCGCTGGCGGCGTAGAGGCCGGCCACCACCGCCTGCTCGATCTCGGCGCCGGAGAAGCCCTCGCTGGCCTCGGCCAGTCGGATCAGATCGAAGCGGGTCGGGCTGAGGTCGCGCTTCTGCAGGTGGATGGCGAAGATCTGGGCACGGGTGTCGCGGTCCGGCAGGTCGACGAAGAAGATCTCGTCCAGCCGGCCCTTGCGCACCAGTTCCGGCGGCAGGGCGCGGATGTCGTTGGCGGTGGCGACCACGAACACCGGCGCGCGGTTCTCCGCCAGCCAGGTGAGCAGGCTGCCCAGCACGCGGCGCGAGGTGCCGCCGTCGTTGTCATCGCTGCTAATGCCCTTCTCCAGTTCATCCATCCACAGCACACAGGGCGCCATGGCCTGGGCGGTGGCCAGGGCCTCGCGCAGGTTGCGCTCGGTCTCGCCGTGGTACTTGTTGTACAGGGTGGCAAAATCCAGCCGCAGTAGTGGCAACTGCCACAGCCCGGCCACGGCCCGCGCAGCCAGGCTCTTGCCGCTACCCTGCACGCCGGTGAGCAAGATGCCGCGGGGCGGATCGAGCTTCTGCCCGTCGCGCTCCAGGAAGGCGCCGCGGCGCTGCTCCAGCCAGCGCTTGAGATTGGTGAGCCCGCCGACCTCGCCGAGGCTGGCAGTGGCATACTCGTAGGCCAGCACCCCGTCGCGATCGAGCAGCTGGTACTTGAGCCTCATGGCCTCGGCCACGTCGTTGCGGGTAATGGCGCCGTCGTTGTAGATCAGCTTGCGTGCCACGCGGGCGGCGTCGCGGTGGCCGAGGCCGCTCAGATTACGCACGAACTCCTGCATCACCTGTGGATCGGTCCGGACCTTCTGCCCCGGATGCTCGGCGGCCCAGGCGCGCGCCTGTTCGCGTACGATGGCCTCCAACTGGGCGGCATCGGGCAGCCGCAGCTCGCAGCGGGCGGTGTAAGGCTTGAGCTCGGCCGGCAGCTCCAGGGCGTGGCTGAGCAGCGCCAGGGTCTGGCGGGTGTCGGCATGAGCCAGGGCGATGTCCTTCAGCAGCCGCACGTGCAGCGGCTGGTCCAGGAACGGATGAAAGTCCAGCAGGGCGTACAGCCCGGCCTGGCGGGTGGAGCGGATGTGGCGCAGCACATCGGCCGGATCGGTGTTGAAGCGCTGCGGGGCGTAGTCGATGTCCAGCCGCTGCAGGCCATCGGTCAGCGTCCAGCGGAAGCTGGGCAGCCTCAGCCGCAGGGCCAGGCGCGAGAGGATCTGCAGCACCCGCGGCTCATCGCAGGATTCGATGACCAGGATCGGGGTCTGGGCACGGATCAGCAGTTCAAGATCGTGTTCGTCGTGCATGGCGCGGGCGTCTTCGTCGTGCTCCTGCCTGGATAGCGCAAATGCAGGAGGTTGTCACGAGGCACCGTCCTCTATTCGCCCATCCCTCCTGATCCGGCACGTTGGCATTGAATTTAGAACGTTCAAAATTTAACACCACACCAGCATGCCAATGCCCGGGAACCAGCTATAGAATGTTCTCGACATCGCCATATAGATCGTTCCAAAACTAGATACGAGATTGTTGCGATGCAATGTTGACAATTTCTGGAGGTCGTCTATAGGATATTTTTAGAACGTTTCGATACTACGATAACGATGACCACCGAGACCACCGAGGAGACCGGCGCGGTGACGCGCCGCAAGGCCACCATCATCGATATCGCCGACCACGCCGGCGTGTCCCGCTCCACCGTGTCGCTGGTGCTGCGCGGCAGTCCGCTGGTGAAGGCGGAGACGCGCCAGCGCGTGCTGGCTGCCATCGAGGAGTTGGGCTACGTCTACCATCGCGCTGCCGCCAATCTGCGCCAGCAGCATTCCCAGGTGGTGGGCCTAGTCATCAACGAACTCACCAATCCCTTCTTCACTGAGGTCACGGTCGGGCTCGAGGCCGCCCTCAGCGAACGCCAGTATCTGCCCTTTCTGACCCATACCGACGAATCCCTGGAGCGGCAGGAGCGGCTACTGACGGCGCTGCGCGAGTACGACGTGGCCGGCGTCGTGCTCTGCCCGGTGCTCGGCACCGGCGCGGAACTGCCGGCCCAGTTCCGCCGCTGGCAGGTGCCGCTGGTGTTGGTCATGCGCCACCTCGGTGATCCTCTGGAGAATTACGTCGGCACCGACGACTATCACGGCAGCCGCCTAGCCACCGAGCACCTGATCGGACTCGGCCACCAGCGCCTGGCCTATATCGGCGGCGTACAAGCCCTGGGCGTGCGCCAGGAGCGGGTGAACGGTTTCCGCGACGCGCTTGCGACCCACGGCCTCGATTATCGGCCGGACTGGGTGCTGGCCTGCTCGCCGACCCGCCTGGCCGGGCGCAACGCCGCCCAGGAGCTGCTCGGCCGCAGCCCCGCCCCCACCGCCATCGTCTGCTTCAACGATGCGGTGGCGCTCGGCGTGATGCACGCCGTGGCGCAGAGCGGCCGCAGCGTCGGCCGGGACTGTGCCGTGGTGGGCTTCGACAACATCGCCGACGCCGCCCTGGTCAGCCCCGGCCTGACCACCGTTTCCATAGAACCGCAGCGCATCGGCCGCGTGGCCGCCCAGTTGCTGCTGGAACTGATCCGCCACCCGGAACAGACCGGGCGGACGGTACTGGTGCCGCCGCAACTGGTGATCCGCCAGTCCTGTGGCGCGCATTGACAGACTGCCTCACCCACAACCCTGACGATCGCAAAGGACAGGAGGAGAAACCATGAAACTCAAGACCCATAGTCTGCTGCTCGGCGCTGCCCTGGCGCTGGCCCTCGGCGGCGTCGCCCACGCCGCCGAGGAGGTGGAAGTGGTGCACTGGTGGACCTCGGGCGGTGAGGCTGCCGCCCTGCAGGTGCTGAAGCAGAACCTGGAAAAGCAGGGCGTGACCTGGAAGGACGCCGCCGTGGCCGGCGGCGCGGGCGACGCTGCCGCCACCGTGGTCAAGGCCCGCGTCGCCTCGGGCAACCCGCCCACCGCGATGCAGATGCTGGGCATGGTGATCACCGAGTGGGCCGGCCAGGGCATAATGGGCGACCTCAGCGAGGTCGCCAAGAAGGAGGGCTGGGACAAGGTGATCCCGCCGGCACTGCAGAAGTTCACCGTACAGAACGGCAAGTGGGTGGCGGCCCCGGTCAACATCCACCGCCCCACTTGGATCTGGGGCAACAAGGCGCTGTTTGCGAAAGTCGGTGTGCAGCCGCCCAAAACCTGGGACGAGTTGATCGCCGCCCTAGACAAGTTCAAGGCCGCCGGCGTGCTGCCCCTGGCCCACGGCGGCCAGGACTGGCAGGACGCCACGCTGTGGGAGAACGTGGTGCTCTCGGTCGGCGGCGCCGACTTCTACCGCAAGGCCATCCTCGAGCTGGACGAGCAGGCGCTGGGCAGTGATCAGATGAAGCAGGTCTTCGAGCGCATGCGCAAGCTTAGCCAGTACATGGACAAGAACCGCACCAACCTCGACTGGAACCTAGCCACCGCCAAGATCATCAACGGCGAAGCAGCCATGCAGGTGATGGGCGACTGGGCCAAGGGCGAGTTCGCTACCGCCGGCAAGAAGGCCGAGGTCGATTTCCTCTGCTTCGACTTCCCCGACACCAAGGGCGCCATCACCTTCAACTCCGACGCTTTCGGCATGTTCGAGGTAGGCGCCGCCAAGAAGCCGGCCCAGGAGAAGCTGGCCAAAGCCATCATGGATCCGGCCTTCCAGGAGCAGTTCAACCTGGTCAAGGGTTCCATCCCGGCGCGCACCGACGTGCCCATGGACAAGTTCGATGGCTGCGGCAAGAAGGCCAAGGCCGATCTGGAAAAAGCCATCGCCGCCAACGCCATGCTCGGCAGCCTGGCTCACGGCCACGCCGTGCCGGCGGCGGTCAAGGGCGCCTTCTTCGACGTCATCACCAACCACCTCAATTCGGACATGAGCGCCGACGAGGCGGTACAGCAGTTGATCGAGGCGGTCGCCGCCGCCAAGTGAGCCTGAACCCCCTCCCCCGGATCCGGGGGAGGGGATTGCATGGGTGAGAGGGATATCGCCCCACCCAACCTGGAGGATTCCCACTATGTCCGCGCCCAATGCCGCCCTCAGTCCGGCGCGACCGGGTGAGGCTGCCGCCCCGACGGCCTATTGGCGCCGGCCGGAGCTCTGGCTGCCCAAGCTCGTGCTCGCGCCGAGCTTCCTCATCACCCTGGTGTTCATCTACGGCTTCATCGTCTGGAGCGGCTATCTGTCGTTCACCGACTCCAAGACCCTGCCCAGCTTCACCTGGGTCGGGCTGGAGCAGTACCAGCGCCTGTGGGCCAACCCGCGCTGGCTGACCGCCATCTCCAATCTCGGCGTGTTCGCCGTGCTCTACATCGGTATTGCCAGCGTGCTCGGCCTGCTGCTCGCGGTGCTGCTCGATCAGCGCATCCGCGCCGAGGGCACGCTGCGCACCCTCTACCTCTACCCGATGGCGCTGTCGTTCATCGTCACCGGCACGGTCTGGCGCTGGATGCTGGATCCGGGCCTGGGTCTGCAGAAGGTGATGCAGGACTTCGGCTTTGCCGGCTTCACCTTCGACTGGCTGGTCAACCGCGACATGGTCATCTACACGGTGGTCATCGCCGGCATATGGCAGGCCTCGGGCTTTGTCATGGCCATGTTCCTGGCCGGCCTGCGCGGCATCGACAGCGAAATGATCAAGGCCGCCTACATCGACGGCGCCACCCTGCCGCGCATCTACTGGCGCATCATCATCCCGCAGATGCGGCCGGTGTTCCTGTCGGCCTTCGTCATCCTCTCGCACCTGGCCATCAAGAGCTTCGACCTGGTGATGGCGCTGACCGGCGCCGGCCCGGGCTACGCCTCGGAGCTGCCGGCGACCTTCATGTACACCCACACCTTCACCCGCAGCCAGATGGGTCTGGGCGCGGCCAGCGCCATGATGATGCTGATGACGGTGGCGGCCATCATGGTCCCTTATCTCTACTCCGAACTGCGAGGTGCCCGCCATGAGCGCCGTGGCTGAGCTCCCCGGGAGCCGCCGGCTGAGTGCCGGCCGCTTCCTGATCTACACTGTGCTGATCCTGTTTGCGGCCTTCTACCTGCTGCCGCTGTTCGTGATGGTCAGCACGTCGCTGAAGTCCCTGGACGAGATTCGCGCCGGCAACCTGCTCGACCTGCCGCAGGCGATCACCTTCGAGCCCTGGATCCGGGCCTGGTCCAGTGCCTGCGTGGGCATCGAGTGCGTGGGCGTCAAGGGTTATTTCTTCAACAGTATCAGGATGGCCATCCCGGCGGTGCTGATCTCCACCCTGCTGGGGGCGCTCAACGGCTACGTGCTCACCAAGTGGAAGTTCAAGGGCGCCGATCTGCTGTTCACGCTGATGCTGTTCGGCTGCTTCATCCCCTTCCAGATCGTGCTCATTCCCATGGCCTACATCCTCGGCAAGCTGGGGCTGACCGGCAGCATCACCGGGCTGGTGGTCGTACACGTGACCTATGGGCTGTGCTTCACCACCCTGTTCTTCCGCAACTACTATGCAGCCCTGCCGGATGAGCTGGTGAAGGCGGCGATGATCGACGGGGCGGGCTTCTTCCGCATCTTCTTCCGCATCCTGCTGCCCTGCTCGATTCCCATCATCGTGGTCACGGTGATCTGGCAGTTCACCAACATCTGGAACGACTTCCTGTTCGGCGTGACCTTCGCCCCCGGCGGCGGCGCCCCCATCACCGTGGCGCTGAACAACATCGTCAACACCTCGACGGGCGTGAAGGAATACAACGTGCACATGGCCGCGGCTATCTATGCCGCGCTGCCCACCCTGCTGGTCTACATCCTCGCCGGCCGCTACTTCGTGCGCGGCCTGATGGCGGGCTCCGTGAAAGGTTGAGAACGTCCCATGGCTTCACTCACCATCCGCAACGTCTGGAAACGCTACGAGCAGCTGGAGATCCTCAAGGGCGTGGACATCGCCATCGACGACGGCGAGTTCCTGGTCTTGGTCGGTCCTTCGGGCTGCGGCAAGTCCACTCTGCTCAACATGATCGCCGGGCTGGACACCATCTCCGAGGGCGACATCCTCATCGACGGCGAGCGGGTCAACGACAAGCACCCCAAGGACCGCGACATCGCCATGGTGTTCCAGTCCTACGCGCTCTACCCCAACATGAACGTGGAGCAGAACATCGCCTTCGGCATGGAGATGCGCGGCGTACCCAAGCCGGAACGGGACAAGGCGATCGCCGAGGTGGCGAAGCTCCTGCAGATGGAGCATCTGCTCAAGCGCAAGCCCTCGCAACTGTCCGGCGGCCAGCGCCAGCGCGTGGCCATGGGCCGGGCGCTGGTGCGCAATCCCAAGATCTTTCTGTTCGACGAGCCGCTCTCCAACCTCGACGCCAAGTTGCGCGTGGACATGCGCACCGAGATCAAGAAGCTGCACCAGCGCCTCAAGGCCACCATCGTCTACGTCACCCACGACCAGATCGAGGCCATGACGTTGGCCACCCGCATCGCGGTGATGAAGAGCGGCGTGCTGCAGCAACTGGGCACGCCGGCCGAGGTGTACAACCGTCCGGCCAACACTTTCGTCGCCCAGTTCATCGGCTCGCCCTCGATGAACCTGGTGCCCGGCACCGTGGTCGACGGCGCCGACGGCCCTCTGGTGAAACTGGAGGACGGCGCGGCCCTGCCGCTGCTGAACGGCTACCAGGAGCGGCTGCGCGGCCAGAGCGGCCGGGCGGTGCTGCTCGGCTTGCGCCCGGAGCACATCGGCGATGCGGTCACCGACAGCCAGACGGCGCTGGACTGTCCGGTGCTGGTGACCGAACCGACCGGTCCGGAGACCATGGCGGTGATCCGCCTCGGCAACCAGGAGGTCACCGCCCGGCTGCGCGCCGACAGCGAGGTGCAGTCCGGCCAGACCAGCCGTTTCGGCATCGATATGGCCAAGGCGGTGCTGTTCGACCGGCAGAGCGAGGAGCGGCTGTAACGCTACACAGCATGCGCCCCTCCCGCAGGCGAGGGGCGCTGCCGGTTACTCGGGCTGCTCGATGCGCTCCACCACCAGGCTAGGCTTGTCACCGATACGGTAGTAATCGAACTTCCCGGTCATGGCGCGGATGAACGCCTCGCGCTCGGCTTCGCTGGCGAACCAGCGCACGCTCTCCCAGTTCGGGCCGAGCAAGTGCGGGGCGCGCATCGGGTCGCCCTCGGGCAGGGTCATGCGGACGCCGTATTTCATGGCGGTGGTTTCCGGGGCCGACAGAGGCTTCATGGTCCAGGGTCTCCAAGGAGATGAGGAAATCGCATCAAGGCGCAATGTTTTACCTGGAAACGGTCGGCGCGCCTAGTCTGCGGCGCGCTCTTTCGCACGAAGCGGTCCCAGGGCGGCAATCCGGCAAAGCAGCCTGCCCTGCTCACCCCTCCCTGACCACCTCTCCCGGCAGCCAGTCGCGGTCGAACAGCTTGAGCTCCGGGGCGAGCAGGCGGATATAGCGATCGAAATAGAGGAACTGCTTGAGCAGCAGGGCGAAGGCGCGGGGCAAGCGGATGCCGTGGCGTCGGCCCAGTTCCATCAGTTGCAGCAGCAGGTGGTTGAGTTCGTGCTCCACGCTGCCGCTCGCGGCATTGAGGCGCTCCAGGTCGGCATACAGGGCTTCGATGTCGCGGGCCAGGGCGTTCACGTCCACGTCCTCGCGAGTGGCGCCGAGCGCGGCCATGGCCCGCGCCATGCCGGCCGGGTCATCGGCGCTCAGGGCCGACAGCAGGGCGCTGAGCGCGCCCCAGGTCGCAGGAGCGATGCGCCCGACGATGCCGAAGTCGATGAAGGCCAGGCGGCCGTCCTCCAGCGCCAGCAGGTTGCCGGCGTGGACATCGGCGTGGAAGGTTTCGCATTCGATCAGGCTCTGGAACCAGGTGTTGAGGGCGGTGACCAGAGCCTGGCGCGGATCGGGGACGTGGCGGCGGATCGCCTCCAGATCGGTGAGCGGCACGCCGTAGAGCCGCTCCAGGGTGAGCACGCGCAGAGTGCTGTGATGGGGATAGAGGCACGGTGCCGTGACCGCGCTGTTGCCGCTGCGTGCCAGGAACTCGCGGAACTGGCGGATGTGCTCGGCCTCCTGCAGGAAGTCGCACTCCTCCATCATGGTACGCTGGATCTCCTGCACGATGGCCGACAGCGAAGCGGCCGAGAGCTGCGGCGCCAGCCACTCCAGCAGCCGCGTCGTCACGTAGAGGAACTGCATGTCGGTGGTAAGCGTCTCGCGCACCCCCGGCTTCTGGATCTTCAGCACCACCTGGCCGCCGCCCCTGAGCTCGGCGGCGTGCACCTGGGCGATGGAGGCCGAGGCCAGCGGCTCGGGATCGATGGCAGCGAAGTGGCGCCCCAGGTCGCGCCCCAATTCCTGCACCAGCACCCGCTCCATGACCCGGAACGGCAGCGGCTCGGTGCGATCGAGGCAACCCTCGAAGGCCTCCACGTACTCGGCCGGGAACAGGCTGGGGGAGCTGGCGATGAACTGCCCGAGCTTGACATAGGTCGGCCCCAGCCGCTCGCAGGCGCGGCGCAGCAACTGCGGCGCCGGCGCTCGCTCGCCACGCAGCCACTCCAGCCCGGTGCCGGCCAGCACCCGCGCCGCGCCACCCAGGCGCAGAGCGCCGCGCAGGGCGAAACCCAGGGTCTCCAGCATCAGCGCATCCCCATTCCTGCCGGCGCGTCCACCCTCAGCGGCCGGCCAGATACTGGCGGGTGAACTGGTATTCGGCGTCCAGGCTGCGGCGCGCGTCCTCCTCGGCGAACTGGGCGATCTTGCCGCCCAGCAGCGGGATGTTGACCACCGCCTTCAGGGTGATGCTCTCCACGCAGCCCTGCCCCCTGGGCTCGATGACGAACTTGCCGCGCAGCTCGCCGGGCACGCCGCGCACCTTGCCCAGGTAGTCGGCCCGCACGCCGTCGCCCTGGCGCTCCCACTCGATGATCTCTTCCAGGGCGTTCCACTCGCCGAGGAACCTGGCGGCGAAGGCCGGCGGATTGGACCTCAATTCGCGGCGCCATTCGACGCGGAATACCTCCTCGTCCTGGCCGCATTCGCTGATCCTCAGGTTGCGCGAACCGATGCCCTCGTACTTGCGGCGCAGGAAGTCGGCGCTGGTGAGCAGCCGGTACAGCTCCTCGACAGCGGTATTCTCGTAGACGTATTCGACGCTGAAGGTCATGGCCTCTTTCCTCGGCTGAAATGGGCGCCCCACCAGAGCGTAGCGCCTCGGGGCGGCAGCGGCCAGGCCAGTCTAGCCGCCTCGCCCACTTCCGCCAGCCCACGCGAACAGGGGGTTCTAGCCGGTGGTATCAGCCGCAGAGCGGCGCCAGCACAGCGCCAGGAACAGGGCCGTGGCCAGCGCCAGGGCGGCGGGCAGGCCGTCGGCAGACAGGCCGCGCATGGCCAGCCCGGCGCTCAGCGGCCCGAGCAGGCTGCCCAGACCCCACAGCATGCCGATGGCGGCGTTGGCCGCCACCAGCTCGGCGCCGCGGTAGCGCTGCCCTACCAAGATGATGGCCAGGGTATAGAGGCCGCCGGCGGCGGCGCCCGCCAGCACCAGGGTGGGCCACAGCAGCCAGGGCGTGCTCGCCACCAGCGGCAGCGCCAGTGCCCCGGCCAGCGCAGCAAAGCCACAGGCCACCAGCAGTCGGCCGCGGTCGAGATGGTCGGCGAGCCAGCCGATGGGCAGTTGCAGGACGATATTGCCGGCGATGAGCGCGGTCACCATCAGCGCTGCCTCGGCCGGCGCATAGCCATAATCCAGCCCGAACAGCGGCAGCATGGCCAGGGTCATGCCGTCCCAGTAAGCAAACAGCATCACCGCCGCGCACAGCACCGGCGCCAGCCGCACGAAACCGGTCACGCCGAAGGCGGAGCGTCCGCCTATCCCCAGCGGCGCCGCTGAGGTGCAGCCGAGCAGCGCCAGCGGCAGCGCGGCGCTGCCCAAGATGGCTGCGGCCACCACGAAGGGCAGCGCGCCGGCGTGGCCGGTAAGGCCGATCAGCGCCGGGCCGAGCGCCATGCACAGCGCCAGCATCGTGGCGTACAGCGCCACCAGCTTGCCGCGATGGCGCTCAGCGGCGAGCTGGTTGATCCAGGACTCGCTCACGGTGAACAGGACGCCGGTCGCCGCGCCCATGGCAAAGCGCAGCAGCAGCCACCAGGCATAACAGTCGCTGACGGGCAGTGCCAGCGTCGAGCCTGCACACACCAGGATGCCGAGATACAGGGCGGCACGCGCCCCGATGCGCGCCACCAGGGGCGGTACCAGCGCCGAGCAGAGCAGGATGGCCAGGGCCGGCATGGCCGACAGCAGACCGATGCCGGTACTGTCCACGCCGCGCGTCTCCAGCACCAGCGACACCAGCGGGATGGTCAGCCCCAGCGCCAGGCCGACCACCGAGATACAGGCGATCACCGCCAGCAGCGGACGCCAGGGGAGTACGCCCGGGTCATGCTGCAGCGCTCGGTTCAAGGCAGCAAATCCCGCAGCCGGTAATACAGCATCGCCAGCACCAACGCCGGGGTGCGCAGCCACCGCCCGCCAGGAAAGGGCCGGTGGTGCAGCCGGGCGAACAGGTCCAGGCGCTCGGCCTGGCCGGCGATGGCCTCGGCCAGCACCTTGCCGGCCAGGTTGGCCAGCGCCATACCGTGACCGGAAAAGCCCTGGAGATAGAACACGTTGTCGGCCAGCCGGCCGAAGTCTGGGGCGCGGTTCAGGGTGATGTCCACCAGGCCGCCCCAGCCGAACTCCATCCTGACATCCTCGAGCTGGGGGAACACCCGCACCATGTGGGCGCGCAGCCGCTGCTCGAGGTTGAGCGGCGGCAGCGTGGAATAGCTCACCAGGCCGCCGAACAGCAGGCGATGGTCATGGGTGCGGCGGAAGTAGTCGAGCACGAAGTTGAGGTCAGAGACTGCGGCGTTGCTGGGCAGCAGGGCGCGCGCCCGCTCCTCCCCCAGCGGCTCGGTGGTGGCGACGTAGGTGCCTACCGGCATGATGCGGCGCCACAGCCGGGGGGCGAGGCGCCGCGGCAGATAGGCGTTGGCGCACAGGGCGATATAGGCGCCGCGCACCTGCCCGCGCTCGGTGTGCACCAGCGGCCGGGCGCCATGCTCCAGACGCAGCACCCGCGAGCCCTCGAAGATCTCCACCCCGGCGGCCAGGGCGGCGTGCCCCAGGCCGAGGGTGTAGTTGAGAGGATGCAGGTGACCGCTGCCGGGATCGTGCAGGGCGGCGAGGTAGCGGCGGCTGGCGATCAGCCTCGCCAGCTCCTCACCCTCTACCAGGCGCAGATGCGGGTAGCCGTAGTGGTGCGCCATGCGCTCCTGCCAGGCCAGCAGATAGCGGCGCTGACGCGGCTTGAGGGCGGCATGCAGCAGGCCCCACTGGAAATCGCAGTCGATGTGGTAGCGCTCCACGTTGCGCGCCACCAGCTCGACTGCCTCCACCGACATGTCCCACAGCCGGCGGGCGTCGTCGCGGCCGAGCTGGGCTTCGAGGCGGCCCAGGTCGCAGGCGTAGCCGTTGATGATCTGTCCGCCGCTGCGCCCCGAGGCGCCCCAGCCTATCCGCTCCGCCTCCAGCACCACCACCCGGTAGCCGCGCTCAGCGAGGCTCAGGGCAGTGGAGAGCCCGGCGATACCGGCGCCGACCACGCAGATATCGGCTTCCCGCGCGCCTTCCAGCACCGGACAGGCGGGTGCCGGATTGGCGGTGGCAGCGTAATAGGATGGGATATGGGGGGAACGGCTCAAGCGGACCTCCATCGTCTCGTCCCTGCATTCCCTCCCCCTGCAAGGGCGAGGGAGACTGCGCTCGATCTATACCGGCCGCAGATACCACTCCAGCTCCAGCGGCGTGACGTAGCGCACGAACTCGTTACGCTCGCTGAGCTTGTTGGCGTGGTAGACCCGGCAGAAATCCGCGCCCAGGTATTCCTTGAGCACGCTGGAGCGCTGGAAGGCGTCCAGGGCCGCATCCCAGGTGCTGGGCAGGCTGCGCGGGAACTGGGCATAGGCATTGCCGGTGACCACCGGCGGCGGGTCGCTGCGCCGGCTGATGCCATGGTGCATGCCGGCCAGCAGCGCCGCTACCAGCAGGTAGGGATTGGCATCGGCGCCGGCCACGCGGTGCTCGATGCGCGTGGCCTCTTCCGGCCCGGCGGGGATGCGCAGCGCGGTGGTGCGATTGTTGTAGCCCCAGGTGGGTGTCAGGGGCACGAAGGCACCGGGCTGGAAGCGGCGATAGGAATTGGCGTTGGGGGCGAACAGCGCCATGGACTCCGGCATCAGCTCCAGCAGTCCGCCGATAGCGGCGAGCAGCTCCGGGCTGTCGCGGCCGTCGCGCGCCCGGAACACATTGCGCCCCTGCTCGTCCAGCAGGCTGATGTGCACATGCATGCCGCTGCCTGCCTGATCGGCATAGAGCTTGGCCATGAACGTCGCTTCCATGCGCCGGTCGAGCGCCACGGCCTTGATCAGGCGCTTGAGCATGACCGCGTGATCGCAGGCGGCAAGCGCATCGGGCTCGTGCTTGAGGTTGATCTCGTACTGGCCGGGGGCGTATTCGGCCACGGCGGTGTCGGCGGGAATGCCCTGTAGCGCGGCGGCGGCGGCGATGGCCTCCAGCAACTCGGTATAGTCGTCCAGCTCGTCGACGCCGTAGACCTGGGTCTTGCTCTCACGCTCGCCGGTCTTGGGCGACAGCGGCGGCTGCGGACGGCCCCTGGCATCGCGCGCCTGATCGATGAGGTAGAACTCCATCTCCACCGCCACCACCGGGGTCAGGCGCAGCTCGCGGGTGAAGCGCTCCGCCACCCGGGTCAGCACGTGGCGGGGATCGGCGTAGAAGGGTCGGCCGTCCTCCTCGTACATGCCCAGCAGCAACTGGGCCATGGGCCGCGGCTGCCAAGGAATGGGACGCAGGCTACCGGGGACGGGCCAGCAGATGCGGTCGGCGTCGCCCTCGTCGAAGCCGAGACCGGTCTCCTCCACGGTCTCGCCCATGATGTTGACTGCGAACAGCGAGCCGGGCAGGCAGACACCGTCCTTGTAGACCTTG
This sequence comes from Candidatus Competibacteraceae bacterium, assembly GCA_035575095.1. Taxonomy (GTDB): domain Bacteria; phylum Pseudomonadota; class Gammaproteobacteria; order Competibacterales; family Competibacteraceae; genus DATLYF01. The sequence goes on along the minus strand of DATLYF010000154.1, from coordinate 20,760 downwards.
TGCAGCGTTTGGCGGCTGATGCGCTTGCCGCGGATGACGCCGTTGATGTCGGCGATCAGCAGATCGATGCTGCCGATCTCGGGATGTTCACGCAGGAACTGCTCGGCTTCTTCTACCTGTGCTCTGTTCACCATGATGGCTCATGCCTACCCTTTAGCAGTCGAGATGTTTAAAAAATCAAATGGTCTGACAATACACTAAACCGTAACGGAGACTTCTGGAAGCCCTGGCTTGACGGCCCCAGGTTCGCGCAAATTATTGTTATAGGCCCTGTAGACAGTTTTCGGCCGCTGGCCTAAGGTAGTGACGGGGCATGTCAAACAGCTGGAGACAGCCACGAAAGCATCCCGATTTGTTTAATATAATCAACATGACCAGACCACTGATCGCCATCCCCGCCTGCCGCAAGATGCTGGGTCACCATCCCTTCCACGTGGTGGGCGAGAAGTACCTCACCGCCGTCGCCGATCTGGCCGGCGGCCTGCCGCTGGCCTTGCCGGCGCTGGGCGCGCGGCTGGATCTCGCCGATCTGCTGGCGCGCATCGACGGCATCCTGCTCACCGGCAGCCACTCCAACGTCGAGCCGCACCACTATGGCGGCCCGCCCAGCGCGCCCGGCACGCTGCACGACCCCGAGCGCGACGCCACCACCCTGCCGCTGATCCGCGCCGCGGTGCAGGCCGGAGTGCCGGTCATGGCCATCTGCCGCGGCTTCCAGGAGATGAACGTGGCCTTCGGCGGCACGCTGCACCAGCGCGTGCATGAGCTGGAGGGGATGATGGACCACCGCGAGGATCCGGACGATCCCCTGGAGGTGCAGTACGGCCCGGCCCATGAGGTGCGGCTGACGCCGGGCGGCTGGCTCGCCGGGCTGCTCGGGCGCGAGCGCATCATCGTCAACTCGGTGCACTGGCAGGGGGTGGAGCGGCTCGGCCCGGGGCTGGCCGCGGAAGCTACCGCGCCCGACGGGCTGGTGGAGGCGTTCCGCGTGGCCGCGGCGCCGGCCTTTACTCTGGCGGTGCAGTGGCATCCGGAATGGAAGGCGGCGGAGAACCCGGTGTCGGTGGCCCTGTTCCGGGCCTTCGGCGATGCCTGCCGAGCCCGGGCCGCCGCCCGCTCTCAGACAAAGGCAGGTTCCCTATGAGCGACGAGTTACAGAAATGGTTCAAGGACAAGGGCATCACTGAGGTGGAGGCCATCATCCCCGATCTCTCGGGGGTGGCCCGCGGCAAGATCCTGCCCGCCCAGAAGTATTTCCAGGAACGCGGCATGCGTCTGCCGGAAGCGATCTTCCTGCAGACCGTGACCGGCGACTACCCCGAGGACGACAGCATGATCTCGCAAGCCGAGATCGACATCATGCTGCGCCCCGATCTCGATACCTTATGCCCGGTGCCGTGGGCCAACGAGCCCACCGCGCAAATCATCCACGACGCCTTCTACCACGACGGGCGGGTGGTGGAGATCGCGCCGCGCCACGTGCTGCGCCGTGTGCTCAAGCTCTACGACGAGCACGGCTGGCGGCCCATCGTGGCGCCCGAGCTGGAGTTCTATCTGGTCAAGCAGAACCACGACGCCGACTACCCGCTAGAGGCCCCGGTGGGCCGCTCCGGCCGCCCAGAGACCGGGCGTCAGTCCTACAGCATCGATGCGGTCAACGAGTTCGAACCGCTGTTCGAGGACGTCTACAACTGGTGCGAGGCGCAGGGGCTGGGCATCGACACCCTGATCCACGAGGCCGGCCTGGCGCAGATGGAGATCAATCTGCTGCACGGCGACCCGCTGGAGTTGGCCGATCAGGCCTTCCGCTTCAAGCGCACCATGCGCGAGGCGGCGCTCAGGCACGGCATCTACGCCACCTTCATGGCCAAGCCCATGGCCGGCCAGCCGGGCAGCGCCATGCACATCCATCAGAACGTGATGGACAAGAAGACCGGGGGCAACGTCTTCAGCGACAAGGACGGCCAGACCACGCCGCTGTTCTTCGCCCACATCGCCGGGCTGCAGAAATATCTGCCGGACGCCATCGCCCTGCTCGCCCCTAACGTCAACTCCTACCGCCGTTTCACCCGCCACGACTCGGCGCCGATCAACGTGGAGTGGGGCTATGACAACCGCACCGCCGGGCTGCGCGTGCCGGTATCCAGCCCGCAGGCGCGGCGCGTGGAGAACCGCGTGGCCGGCGCCGATGCCAACCCCTATCTGGCCATCGCCGCCTCGCTCGCCTGCGGTTACCTGGGCATGATCGAGCATCTGGAGCCCAGCGCCCCGTGGGAGGGCAGCGCCTACACCGGCGAGTTCAGCTTCCCACGCACCCTGGGCGAGGCCCTGCAGGGCCTGGTCAACAACGCGGCGCTCAAAGAAGTCTTCGGGGAACGCTTCGTGGCGGTCTACAACGCCGTCAAAGAGACCGAATACGAAGCGTTTTCCACCGTCATCAGCTCCTGGGAACGGGAGTATCTGCTGCTCAACGTCTGAAACCCACTTTTCCAAGAGACCATCCGTGGATACGCCATCATGACAGTCACCCTGATCGACGCCATGCGCACCACTTCCGACTGGCAGGAACTGGACCGCCGTCACCACCTCCACCCTTTCACCGACCATGGCGCGCTGCACCGCAAGGGCAGCCGCATCATCACCAAGGCCGAAGGGGTGTATCTGTGGGATTCCGACGGCAACCGGATCCTCGACGGCATGTCCGGACTGTGGTGCGTCAACGTCGGCTACGGCCGCAAGGAACTGGCCGACGCCGCCTACCGGCAGATGCTGGAGCTGCCCTATTACAACAACTTCTTCCAGTGCACCCACCCGCCGGCGGTGGAGCTGGCACGGTTGCTCGATGAGGTCACACCGGCGCACATGCACCACGTGTTCTTCACCGGCTCCGGCTCGGAGTGCAACGACACCGTAATCCGCATGGTGCGCCACTACTGGGCGCTGCAGGGCAAGCCGGAGAAGAACGTCATCATCAGCCGGGTCAACGCCTATCACGGCAGCACCATCGGCGGCGCCAGCCTCGGCGGCATGAAGCCCATGCACCAGCAGGGCGGGCTGCCCATCCCCGGCATCGTGCACATCGAACAGCCCTATTGGTATGGCTGCGGCGGCGATATGGACCCGGCTGAATTCGGGCTCAAGGCCGCCCGCGCCCTGGAGGCCAAGATCCAGGAGCTGGGCGTGGACAAGGTGGCGGCCTTCATCGGCGAGCCCATCCAGGGCGCCGGCGGGGTCATCATCCCACCGCCGAGCTACTGGCCGGAGATCCAGCGTATCTGCGACGAGTACGGCATCCTGCTGATCAGCGACGAGGTGATCTGCGGTTTCGGCCGCACCGGGTGCTGGTTCGGCGCCGACTACTACGGCACCCGGCCCGATTTCATGAGCATGGCCAAGGGCATGTCCTCGGGCTACCTGCCCATCGGCGGGGTGATGGTTTCCGACCGCGTCGCCGAGGTGCTGATCGAACGCGGCGGCGAGTTCTTCCACGGCTTCACCTATTCCGGCCATCCGGTAGCCTGCGCCGTGGCCGCCGCCAACATTCGCATCATCCGCGACGAGCAGCTGGTGGAGCGGGTCGCCAGTGATATCGGCCCCTATCTACAGAAGCGCTGGCGCCTGCTGGCCGAACATCCGCTGGTGGGCGAGGCGCGCGGCCTGGGCCTGTTCGGCGCCCTGGAGCTGGTCAAAGACAAGAGAACCCGCGCGCGCTTCCCGGAGCTTGGCAGCGTCGGCCTGCTGTGCCGCGACATCTGCGTGCAGAACGGCCTGGTGATGCGCGCCGTGGGCGATACCATGATCGTCGCCCCGCCGCTGATCATGACCCGTGAGCAGATCGACGAGCTGGTGGAAAAGGCCTGGCGCTGCCTGGACCTGACCGCCCGGCAGTTGGGCGTCGCCGTCTGAGGGCCAGCCAGCGCACCGGTGGCCGTCCGGCGGACCGCCACCGGCCGCAGTTCCGATAACGATTATCAGCGACCGCAGCCCCGCCGCCATGCTGCTTGGCTATGCTGTTAAGGGCTTCAGGTCGCAACCGTCTTACCACCATCCGACACGAGGAACCGCTCTATGAAGACATCCCCCCGTCGACTGTTCGCCGCTTTGCTGGCGGCGCTGCTGCCCGCTGCCGCGCTGCACGCCGCCGAAGAGAAGGTGGTGCGGGTCTATAACTGGTCGGACTATATCGATGAGGCCATCCTCCAGGACTTCGAGCAGGAGACCGGCATCAAGGTCGTCTACGATGTATTCGACTCCAACGAGGTGCTGGAGACCAAGTTGCTGGCCGGCAGCACCGGCTACGACGTGGTCGTGCCCACCGCCAACTTCCTCACCCGGCAGATCAAGGCCGGGGTGTTCCAGAAGCTCGACCTGGCGAAGCTGCCCAACGTCGCCGCCAACCGCTGGGACGTGGTCAGCGAGCGCCTGGCCCAGTACGAGGGGGTCAACGACTACTCGGTCAACTACATGTGGGGCACTACCGGCCTCGGTTACAACGAGGCCAAGATCAAGGAGCGCATGGCCGACGCCCCGCTGGACTCCTGGGACCTGCTGTTCAAGAAGGATGTGGTCGCCAAGTTCGCCGACTGCGGCATCTACGTGCTCGATACCCCCGAGGAGGTGGTGCCGGCGGCGCTGAACTACCTGGGTCTGGACCCCAACAGCACGAAAGAAGCCGATCTCAAGAAGGCCGAGGCGCTGCTCAAGTCCATCCGCCCCTACATCAAGAAATTCCACTCCTCCGAGTACATTAATGCCCTGGCCAACGGCGACATCTGCCTGGCCCTGGGCTGGTCCGGCGACATCCTGCAGGCCCGCGACCGCGCCGCCGAGGCCGGCAACAACGTGGTGGTCCATTACCTGATTCCCAAGGAAGGCGCGCTGATGTGGTTCGACCAGATGGCCATTCCCAAGGACGCCCCGCATCCCGACAACGCCCTCACCTTCATCAACTACATCTACAAGGGCGAGGTGCACGCCAAGGCCAGCAACTACATCAACTACGCCAACGGCAACAAGGCCGCCCAGGCCTTCATCAACAAGGAGATCCTGGAAGACCCGGCCATCTACCCCGACGCACAGACGCTGCAACGCCTGTACATCAAGCTGCCTTATGACCCCAAGGTGCAGCGCACCATCACCCGTCTCTGGACCAATCTGAAGAGCGGCAAATAGCGCCACCTCGCGCGCCTTGCGGCAGCCGCCGCAAGGCCGCTCCCGCTGTACCCGTTTGTTTGGGGAGACCACTGCCATCATGAATCAAGCTACCGCCCGCCAGCGTCAACAGCCCTGGCGCGATCCCAACGCCGTGCCCCACGTCAAGCTGGTCAACGTCACCAAGCGCTTCGACGATTTCACGGCGGTGAACAACCTGTCGCTGAACATCTACAAGGGCGAGTTCTTCGCCCTGCTCGGCCCCTCCGGCTGCGGCAAGACCACGCTGTTGCGCATGCTGGCCGGCTTCGAGCGCCCCAGCGCCGGGCAGATCCTGCTGGAAGGCATCGATATGTCCACGGTGCCGCCCTATGAGCGGCCAGTGAACATGATGTTCCAGTCCTACGCCCTGTTCCCGCATATGAGCGTGGAGGACAACGTGGCCTTCGGCCTCAAGCAGGAGAAGGTGCCCAAGCCGGAGATCAAAAAGCGCGTGGCGGAGATGCTGGAGCTGGTGCAGATGGGGCCCTACGCCAAGCGCAAGCCGCACCAGCTCTCCGGCGGCCAGCGCCAGCGCGTGGCCCTAGCCCGCAGCTTGGTGAAAAAGCCGAAGATGCTTTTGCTGGACGAGCCGCTCGGAGCGCTCGACAAGAAGCTGCGCGAACAGACCCAGTTCGAGCTGATGAACATCCAGGACGAGCTGGGCATCACCTTCGTCATCGTCACCCACGACCAGGAAGAGGCGATGACCGTATCCTCGCGCATCGCCGTGATGTGCTCCGGGGAGATCATGCAAGTGGCCACCCCGGCCGAGATCTACGAATACCCCAACAGCCGCTACGTCGCCGAGTTCATCGGCGACGTCAACATCCTCGAAGGCCATCTGGAGCAGACCGACGCCAGCCACACCCGCATCGTCAGCCACGAGGTCGGCTGCGCCATCCACGCCGCCCACGGCGTGGACGCCGCCATCGGCTCCACGGTGTGGGTGGCGTTGCGCCCGGAAAAGCTCGCCATCAGCCTGGAGCCGCCCGCCGACCCCGGCGTGAACTGCATGATCGGCGAGGTCTGGGACATCGGCTACATCGGCAATCTGTCCATTTACCACGTCCGCCTGCCCGGCGGAAAGATGATCACCTCGGCTCAGACCAACCGGGTGCGCCTGGTGGAACGCACCATCACCTGGGAAGACAAGGTCTATCTGACCTGGCAGCCGGATGCCGGGGTGGTGCTGGTCAGCTAGGGAGGGCATGGATCATGACCACCGCTCTCAATCGCAGCACTCTGCGGATCGGCTACGTCACCGGCTATGCCGCCGCCGAAAGCAGCCGCCTGGGCGGACTGCACGCCCGGCTGATGCTGTTCGCGCCTTACCGCATCACAGTGCAGGTCCTGGCCTGGCTGGGTCTCACCGGGCGCGGTGCAGTCATCCTGCTGCCCTATCTCTGGCTGCTGCTGTTCTTCCTGGCGCCCTTCCTCATCGTGCTGAAGATGAGCTTCTCCGAGGTGGCCATCGCCATGCCGCCCTATACCCCGCTGGTCGAGTGGCTGGAGGACGGCTATCTGCAGATCAAGCTCAACCTCAACAATTACAAGCTGCTGGTCGAAGACAACCTGTACTGGAGCGCCTACGTCAACAGCGTCTGGATTGCCACCAGCGCCACCCTCATCACCCTGCTGGTCGGCTATCCGCTCGCCTATGGCATGGCCCGCGCCCCGCGCGAGTGGCGCCTTGCCCTGGTGATGCTGGTGATCCTGCCGTTTTGGACTTCGTTCCTGATCCGCGTCTACGCCTGGATCGGCATCCTCAAGAACGAGGGGCTGCTCAACCAGTTCCTGCTCTGGCTCGGGATCATCGATCAGCCGCTCACCATCCTCAACACCAATGCCGCCATCTACATCGGCATCGTCTATTCCTACCTGCCGTTCATGGTGCTGCCGCTCTACGCCACCCTGGAGAAGATCGACCAGACCCTGCTGGAAGCGGCCATGGACCTGGGCTGCCGGCCGTTGAAGAGCTTCTGGGTGATCACCCTGCCGCTGTCGCTGCCAGGCATACTGGCCGGCTGCTTCCTGGTGTTCATCCCGGCGCTCGGCGAGTTCGTCATCCCCGATCTGCTAGGCGGCTCGGAGACGCTGATGATCGGCAAGACCCTGTGGGACGAGTTCTTCAGCAACCGCGACTGGCCGCTGTCCTCGGCGGTAGCGGTGGTGCTGCTGGCCATCTTGGTGCTGCCGCTGATGCTGTTCCAGCGGCTGCAGGTCAAGCAGGGCGTGCACTGAGGAGACCGGGCATGAACAAGGGGCTGAGCTGGTTCAACCTCGTCTCCCTGGTGCTGGGGATGACTTTTCTCTATCTGCCCATCGTGCTGCTGGTGATCTACAGCTTCAACGAGTCGCGGCTGGTGACGGTATGGGGCGGCTTCTCGACCAAGTGGTATGCGGCGCTGCTCGCCAATGAGGGGCTGCTGAACGCGGCCTGGGTCACCCTGCGGGTGGCCTTCGTCTCCTCCACCATCGCCGTGATGCTGGGCACGCTGGCGGCGCTCATGTTGTCGCGCTTCGGCGCCTTCCGCGGCCGCACCCTGTTCTCGGGCATGATCTACGCGCCGCTGGTGATGCCGGAGGTGATCACCGGCCTGTCCATGCTGCTGATGTTCGTGGCGCTCGGTCTGGACCGCGGCTTCATGACGCTGACCATCGCCCACATCACCTTCACCATGTGCTACGTGGCCGTGGTGGTGCAGTCGCGGCTGGCCGGCTTCGATCGCTCCATCGAAGAGGCGGCCATGGACCTGGGGGCGACGCCGGCGCGGACGTTCTTCTACATCACCCTGCCAATGATCCTGCCCGGCATCGTCTCCGGCTGGCTGCTGTCCTTCACCCTGTCCTTGGACGACCTGGTGATCTCCAGTTTCACCACCGGGCCCGGCGCCACCACCCTGCCAATGAAGATCTATTCCCAGGTGCGCCTGGGCGTGACACCGGAGATCAACGCCGTTTCCACCCTCCTCATCGGCATCGTCGCCAGCGGCGTGCTGGTGGCCTCGCTCCTCAACAAGTATCAGGAACGCCAGCGCATGCGCGACGAGCGACTGGCGGCCACGGAAACGTGATACCACGACGGACCGGCATGGATTGCCTCAAACCGAGATGCCGCATTGCCGCAGCAGGGCGTCGATGCGCGGCTCGCGCCCGCGGAAGGCGCGGAAGCTCTCCGCGGCGGGGCGCGAACCGCCCACCTCCAGCACCTCGCGGCGGAAGGCTGCGCCGGCCTCGGGGTCGAACACGCCGCGCTCCTCGAACAGCGAGAAGGCGTCCGCCGACAGCACCTCGGCCCACTTGTAGCTATAGTAGCCGGCGGCGTAACCACCGGCAAAGATATGGCTGAAACTGTTGGCGAAACGATTGTAGGGGGGCGGGATGAGGACCGCCACCTGACGCCGCACCTCGGCCAGCAGTTCCTCGATGCGCGCCCCCTGCGTCGGGTCGTATTCCCGGTGCAGGCGGAAGTCGAACAGGGCGAACTCCAGTTGCCGCACCATGAGCAGCGCCGACTGGAAGTTCTTGGCGGCGATGAGGCGCCGGTACAGGTCCTCGGGCAGCGGCTCGCCGCTGCGATAGTGGCCGGATAGCAGTTCCAGGGCCTCGGGCTGCCAGCACCAGTTCTCCATGAACTGGCTGGGCAGTTCCACGGCATCCCACTCTACCCCGTGGATGCCGGCTACCGGCGCGTAGTCCACCTGGGTGAGCAGGTGGTGCAGCCCGTGGCCGAACTCGTGGAACAGGGTGGTCACCTCCTGATGGGTGAACAGCGCCGGGTCGTCCCCCAGCGGCGGGGTGAAGTTGCACACCAGGTAGGCAGCCGGCCGCTGCAGCTCGGTGCGGTCGCGGCGGCGGCTGATGCAGCCGTCCATCCACGCCCCGCCGCGCTTGTTGGGGCGGGCGTAGAGGTCCAGGTAGAAGCGCCCCAGCAGTTCGCCCTCGCCGTCGCGGATGGCATAGGTGCGCACCTCGGGATGCCACACCTCGACGCCCGGCAGCGGCTCGATGCGCACGTCGTAGAGGCGCTCGGCCACGGCGAACAGGCCGGGCACCACCCGGGTCTCGGGAAAATAAGGGCGCAGCGCCTCCTGGGAGATCTGATAGCGGGCCTGGCGCAGTTTCTCCGAATAGTAGCCCACGTCCCAGGCTTCTAGCCGCTCCAGCCCGTCCTGCATGCGGGCGAACTCGGCCACCTCGGCCAGCTCGCGCTCGGCCTGGGGGCGGGAGCGGCGCGCCAAGTCAGTGAGGAAATCCATGACTTCGGCGGTGGAGCTGGCCATCTTGCTGGCCAGGGAATACTCGGCATAGTTGGCATAGCCGACCAGCTGTGCGGCTTCATGGCGCAGGGCCAGGATCTCCGCCATCAGTGGCCCGTTGTCCCAGCGCCCGGCGTTGGGCCCCTGGTCAGAAGCGCGGGTGACGTAGGCCTGGTACAGCTCCTCGCGCAGCGCCCGGTCGTCGGCGTAATTCAGCACCGGCAGATAGCTGGGAAACTCCAGCGTCAGCAACCAGCCGGTAAGCCCCTCGCGCTCGGCGCTCTGCCGCGCCAGGGCCCTGGCCGAATCCGGCAGCCCCGCGAGCCGTCCCTCCTCCGCCGGCCCGATGTGCTTCTTCCAGCCTTGGGTGGCATCCAGCAGATTCTCCGAGAACTTGGCGCCGAGCTGGGACAGGCGCTGCATGATCTGCTTGAAGCGCGCCTTCTGTTCCGGCGGCAGGGACACGCCGGACAGGCGGAAATCGCGCAGGGCATCGTCGATGACCTTGCGTTGGGCGGCGTCGAGGCGGGCATACTCCGGCCCTTCGGCAATGCTCCGGTAGGCCTGGTAGAGGCGCTCGTTCTGGCCGAGCTCGGTGTAATAGGCGCTGAGCTTGGGCAGGCAGGCGTTGTAGGCAGCGCGCCAGGCGTCCGAATTCATCACCGCGTTAAGGTGGTTGACCGGCGACCAGGCGCGGCTGAGCCGGTCCTCCATGGCCTCGATCGGGGCGATCAGGTTATCCCAGGTATAGGGTGCGCCGGCCTCCAGCAGCAACTCCAGGCGGGCGCGGTTCTCGGTCAGCAGGGCGTCGACGGCCGGCTCGGCGTGTTCGGGACGGATGGCGGAAAACGGCGGCAGATCGCCGGCATCCAGCAGGGGATTGGCCATGGCCTGGCTACCTCGTTACTTCACCACCTTGAGGCTAGGCTTCTTCTTCTCGGGCTTGTCCGGCTTGGAAGGCGGCGTATTGTCACCGCCTTCTTCTGCAAAGACCATGCCGTGGCCGTTCTCCCGCGAGTAGATCGCCATCACCGCCGGCACCGGGATGCGCACGTAGCGGGCCACGCCGCCGAAGCGAGCGCTGAACTCTACGGCGTCGTTGCCCAGTTGCAGACCCTGTACGGCGTTGGGCCCGATGTTGAGGACGATGCGCCCTTCGTGGGCGTATTCGCGCGGCACTTCCACGTCGTCGCGCTCGACATTGACCAGCAGATGGGGCGTCATGCCGTTGTCGGCGATCCACTCGTAGAGGGCGCGGATGAGGTAAGGGCGGTTGGAGGTCATGGGCAGCAGATCCGGAGGAAGACGCGGCGGGCCGGCAGCACGCCGCTCAGGGGCGCATGGCCCGCTCCACCGCGCTCAGGCTGTGGCGGAAGGCGGGGCGGCGGAATAGGCGCTCGGCGTAGTCCAGCACCAGCTGCGCCTGGGGCGGCAGCTCGATGCCGTAGTGCGGCAACCGCCACAGCAGCGGCGCCAGGCTGCAATCGACCAGCGAGAACTCGTCGCTGAGGAAAAAGGGTTTGGCGGCGAACAGATCAACGCTGGCCGCCAGGCTGTCACGCAGGGCGCGACGCGCGGCCTCGGCCTGGACGGCATCGCCCTCGTCCAATTGCCGCAGCAGGCTGAACCAGTCGTTTTCGATGCGATACAGCATCAGCCGGAAACGGCCGCGGTTCATGGGATCGGGCGGCAGCAGCGGCGGATGGGGGAAGCGTTCGTCCAGATACTCCATGATCACCTGGGCCGGATATAGGATCAGGTCCCGATCCACCAGGGTGGGCACGGAGTTGTAGGGGTTCAGTTCCAGCAGATCCTCGGACGGCTCGTGGGGATCGACGTCAAAGATCTCGGCGCTGATCCCCTTTTCTGCCAGCACCAGGCGCGCGCGATGGCTCTGCCAGCAGGAGGGCGAGGAGAACAGGAGCATGGCCGACCGTCGGGCCAGGTTTGCCATGGACGACTCCAGACTGAACAGCTGATGAGAGCACGCCGAGCCGGCGGCGTTCGACCGCCGGCTCGTACCGCGCTCAGTGCACGTCCTTCCAGTACTCTTCCTTCAACAGATAGAACACCACGATGCACAGCGCCAGAAAGGCCAGCACCCAGACGCCGATGCGCTGCCGCTCCAGTTTGATGGGCTCGGCAACGTAGGCGAGAAAGTTGACCAGATCGGCGACGGCGGCATTGTATTCGGTAGCGTTCAGCTTGCCGGGTACGACCTGCTGGAAGCCGACGATCACTTCCGTTTCATTGCCCTCGGCGTCCTTGTGCTTCTCGTAGATCGGCTTCTGCAGGCCCTGCAGCTCCCACAGCGCATGCGGCATGCCCACCATTGGGAACACGGCGTTGTTCACCCCCAAGGGTCGCTTCTCGTCGACGTAGAAGGTGCGCAGATAGGTGTACAGGTAGTCCACGCCGCGGGAGCGGGCGATTAGAGACAGGTCCGGCGGCTGGGCGCCGAACCAGCGCCTGGCCGCCGGCTTGCCATCGTCACCGATGGTCTTGGACATGGCATTCTGCATGGTGTCGCCAACCTTGGCGCCGGTGAAGACCAGGTTCTGCAGCACCAGCTCATCGGTCAGGCCGACATCCCGGGCCAGGCGATTGTAGCGCTGATATTGGACCGAATGACAGCCCATACAATAATTGACGAACAGCCGCGCGCCGCGTTGCAGCGAGGTCTTGTCCTCGAGATTGATGGGCGCCGGATCCAGCGGATAGCCGGCTTCCACGGCCAGCACCAGCCCCGGCAGGGCCATCAGCAGGAATGCGATGATCTTTCTCATGATCGTTTTACCCATTCTTGCAGCCTGCTCAGCCGTGGCGACCGAAGGGGACGGCACTCTTCGCCTCGCCGGCGTGCTCTACCGTGACCGTGCGATAGCTGACGCGCTCCGGCACCGGCTTGGTCTTCTCCAACCTGGTATAGAAGGGCATGAGCAGGAAGAAGCCGAAATAGATCACCGCGAAGATCTGGGCCATGGTGGTGCGGGCCGGGCTCGGCGGCAGGGCACCGAGATAGCCCAGGGCCAGGAAGGAGATGGCAAATAGCGTCAGGGCCACCTTCCAGGCCAGGCCGCGATAGCGGATCGACTTGACCTTGCAGCGGTCCAGCCAAGGCAGGAAGAAGAACAACGCGATCGAGGCACCCATCGCCAGCACGCCGAGCAGCTTGTTGGGGATGGCGCGCAGGATGGCGTAGTACGGGGTGAAGTACCACACCGGCGCGATGTGCGGCGGCGTCTTCAGCGGATCGGCCGGATCGAAGTTGGGGTGTTCCAGGAAATAGCCGCCGCCTTCCGGCATGTAGAAGATCACCAGCGCGAAGAAGAACAGGAACACCGCTACACCGAACAAGTCTTTGACGGTGTAATAGGGGTGGAAGGGGATACCGTCGATGGGCTGGCCCTTCTCGTTGAGGTATTTCTTAATCTCCACGCCCTCGGGATTGTTGGAGCCGACGTGGTGCAGGGCGATGATGTGGGCGACCACCAGCCCTACCAGAACGAACGGCAGCGCGATCACGTGCAGGGCGAAGAAGCGGTTGAGGGTGGCGTCCGAAACCACATAGTCGCCGCGGATCCACACGGTGAGATCCGGCCCGATGCCGGGAATGGCGCCGAACAGGGAAATGATCACCTGCGCCCCCCAGTAGGACATCTGCCCCCAGGGCAGAAGATAGCCGAAGAAGGCCTCGGCCATCAGGCTCAGGAAAATCAGCATGCCGAAAATCCACACCAGCTCGCGCGGCTTCTTGTAGGAGCCATACAGCAGGCCGCGGAACATGTGCAGGTAAACCACGATGAAGAAGGCCGAGGCGCCGGTCGAATGCATATAGCGCAGCAGCCAGCCCCACTCCACATCGCGCATGATGTATTCGACCGAGGCGAAGGCTTCGGCGGCCGAAGGCTTGTAGCTCATGGTCAGCCAGATGCCGGTGAGGATCTGGTTGACCAGCACCACCAGGGAAAGAACGCCAAAGATGTAGAAGAAGTTGAAGTTGGGCGGGGCGAAATACTCACCCACGTGCTCGCGCCACAATTCGGTGAGCGGAAAGCGCTCGTCGATCCAGCCGCGCAGGCCGGTCGTGCCTTGTGTGTTCGCCATTATGCAGCCTCCGGGTCAGCGCCGATCAGGATGCGCGTATCGCTCAGATACTTGTAGGGCGGCACCTCCAGGTTGGTCGGCGCCGGCACCCCCTTGAACACGCGCCCGGCCAGGTCGAAGCGGGAACCGTGGCAAGGGCAGAAGAAGCCGCCCTTCCAACCCGGTCCCAGATCGGCCGGCGCCATCTCGGGGCGGTAGGTAGGCGAGCAGCCGAGATGGGTGCAGACCCCGAGCAGCACCGCGTACTCGGGCTTGATCGAGCGGAATTCGTTCTGCGCATAGGCCGGCTGCTGCGGCTCCTCGGACTTGGGATCGCGCAGCTGATCGTCCAGGGTCGGCAGCGCCTCCAGCATCTTCGGGGTACGCCGCACCACCCACACCGGCCGGCCACGCCACTCGATGGTGAGCATCTGCCCCGGTTCGAGTTTGCTGATGTCCACCTCGACCGGAGCACCGGCAGCCTGGGCGCGCTCGCTGGGGCTCCAGGATTTCAGGAAGGGTACTGCGACGAAGGCCGCCCCCAGGCCGCTCAGCGCGGTGGCCGAGAGGGTGAGAATGCGGCGTCTCTTGAGGTCAACGCCATCTGCCGTACTCATAGCGATCTCCTGCGCGAATACAACTCATTCTTGTAATGGGCCGCATGCCCCCGACCGTCCCGAGCGCGGGCTTGGTACCATTGCTATCGGATGCGATAAAAATCGCGAAATTCTCGTATAAATCTTTTCGGTGGGTCAAGCCGACGCCGGCTGGCCTCACGCGGTCGCGAGGCACTGCCGCAAGGCCTGCAACAGGGTCTGGTTCTGTTCGGGCGTGCCCACACTGATACGCAGGAACTGCTCGATACGCGGTTGCCGGAAATGCCGCACGATGATGCGCCGTTCGCGCAGCGCCGCGGCCAGCGCGGCGGCATCGTGCCCGGGATATCGGGCGAATACGAAATTGGCAGCCGACGGCAGCACCTCGAAACCCAGCGCTTGCAGCCCGGCCACCAAGCGCGTGCGGCTGTCGATCACCGCCCGGCGGGTCTGCTCGAAATAATCCCGGTCGGCGAACGCCGCCACCGCACCGGCGATGGCTAGGCGATCCAGCGGGTAAGAGTTGAAGCTGTTCTTGATGCGCTCCAGCGCCTCGATCAGCTCGGGATGGCCGACCGCCAGACCGACGCGCAGCCCCGCCAGCGAGCGTGATTTCGATAGGGTCTGTGTCACCAGCAGGTTGGGATAGCGGGCGACCAGGGTAATTGCACTCTCGCCGCCGAAATCCACATAAGCCTCATCGATCACCACTACCGATTCGCTGTTGCGGGCCAACAGCCATTCGATGTCGGCCAGCGGCAGCAGGCAACCGGTGGGCGCGTTCGGGTTGGGAAAGATGATGCCGCCATTGGGGCGGACGTAATCCGCTACCCGCAGGGTAAAGTCCTCGGCCAGCGGCATCGGCGTGTAGTCGACCCCGTACAAGCGGCAATAGACCGGATAAAAGCTATAGGTGACGTCGGGGAACAGGATCGGGGCCGAGTGCTGGAGCAGGCCGTGGAAGACATGGGCCAGCACCTCGTCGGAGCCGTTGCCGACGAACACTTGAGCTGGCGTCACGCCGTAATAGTCGGCGATGGCCTGCTTGAGGCGCTCGGCCTGCGGATCCGGATACAGGCGCAGCGCCTCGGACAGCTCCTGCCGGATCGCCTCGAGCACTTTCGGGGACGGCCCATACGGATTCTCGTTGGTGTTGAGCTTGACCAGATTGTCGAGCTTGGGCTGCTCGCCCGGCACATAGGGCACCAGCCGGTGCACCAAGGGACTCCAGTACTTGCTCTCCACGGCCGTCACTCCTTGACCCTGTACTCGGCAGAGCGGGCATGGGCGGTCAGCCCCTCGCCGCGGGCCAGCACCGAGGCGGTGCGTCCTAGGCTAGCGGAGCCGGCCGCCGAGCAGAAGATCAGGCTGGAGCGCTTCTGGAAGTCGTACACCCCGAGCGGCGAGGAAAAGCGGGCGGTGCGCGAGGTGGGTAGCACATGATTGGGGCCGGCACAGTAGTCGCCCAGCGCCTCGGCGGTATGGCGGCCCATGAAGATGGCGCCAGCGTGGCGGATCAGCGGCAGCAGCCGCTCGGGCTCGGCCACCGACAACTCCAGATGCTCGGGGGCGATGAAGTTGACCACCTGCGCCGCCTCCTCCAGGTCGTGCACGCGAATCAGGGCACCGCGTCGGGTCAGCGAGGCGCGGATGATGTCCTGTCGCTCCAGTGTCGGCAGCAGGCGCGCCGCGGCCTGCGCCACCTCATCGAGAAAGCTGGCGTCGGGGCTGATGAGGATGGCTTGGGCATCCTCGTCGTGCTCGGCCTGGGAGAACAGGTCCATAGCGATCCACTCCGGATCGGTGGCGCCATCGCACACCACCACGATCTCCGAGGGGCCGGCGATCATGTCGATGCCTACCTGGCCGAACACCATGCGCTTGGCCGTGGCGACGAAGATGTTGCCCGGGCCGACGATCTTGTCCACGCGCGGAATGGTCTCGGTGCCGTAGGCCAGGGCCGCCACCGCCTGCGCCCCGCCAACGGCGAACACCCGGTCTACCCCGGCCACGGCGGCGGCGGCCAGCACCAGCTCGTTGACCGCACCGCCGGGGGTGGGCACCACCATGATGAGCTGTCCCACGCCGGCCACCTTGGCTGGGATGGCGTTCATCAGCACCGAGGAGGGATAGGCCGCCTTGCCGCCCGGCACGTACAGACCCACGGCATCGAGCGGCGTCACCTGTTGGCCCAGCACCGTGCCGTCGGCCTCGGTGTAGCGCCAGGACTCCAGCCTCTGTCGCTCGGCATAGGCGCGGATGCGCGCGGCGGCAGTCTCCAGCGCCTGACGCTGGGCGGCAGGAATGGCAGCCAGCGCCTGTGTGAGCCGGGCGAGGGGAATCTCCAGCGCAGCGGCCTCCGTCACCTCCAGGCGGTCGAAGCGGCGCGTGTATTCGACGAGCGCGGCATCCCCCTCGCGGCGCACGCGCTCGACGATCGCGCGCACGGCGTCGGCCACGCTGTGCTCCGACACTCCTTCCCAGGCGGTGAGGGCTTCCAGACGCGCCCAGAAATCGGCGTCCGCGGCGCTCAGGCGTTGCATGTTCGGCATTTCGGGCTCCCCCCCGTTCAGGCCTTGCTGCGGTCGCTCACGGCCGCTGCCAGGGTATCGATCAGTTGTTTGATGGGAGCATGCTTCATCTTCATCGCCGCCTTGTTGACGATCAGCCGCGAGCTGATGTCGGCGATGTGCTCCAGTGGCTCCAGGCCGTTGGCGCGCAGGGTATTGCCGGTGTCCACCACGTCGACGATGCGGTCCGCCAGCCCCACCAGCGGCGCCAGCTCCATGGAGCCATAGAGCTTGATCACCTCCACCTGCACGCCCTTGTCGGCGTACCAGCGGCGGGCCGTGTTGACATACTTGGTGGCCACTTTGAGCCGCCCGCGCGGGATGTGATCAGGCCGGCCGGCCACCATCAGTCGGCAGCGGGCGATGTTCAGGTCCAGGGGCTCGTACAGGCCTTCGCCGCCGTGCTCCATGAGCACGTCCTTGCCAGCCACGCCGAGGTCGGCGGCGCCATACTGGACGTAGGTAGGCACGTCGGTAGCGCGCAGGATGACCAGCTTGACCTCGGCACGGTTGGTGTCCAGGATCAGCTTGCGGCTCTTCTCCGGGTCCTCGGCCGGATGAATGCCGGCGGCTGCCAGCAGCGGCACCGTCTCCCTGAAGATGCGCCCCTTGGACAAGGCGATGGTCAGCGTCGGCTTCATCAACCCGGCACCCGGCGAATACGCGCACCGAGAGTGGACAGCTTCTCCTCGATGCAGTCGTAACCGCGATCGATGTGATAGACCCGGTCCACCACCGTGTCGCCCTCGGCCACCAGCCCGGCCAGGATCAGGCTGGCCGAGGCGCGCAGATCGGTGGCCATGATCGGCGCCCCGGTGAGGCGCTCGACACCGGTGCTGATGGCGGTGTTGCCCTCCAGCTGGATCTGCGCCCCCATGCGGCGTAGTTCGTGGACGTGCATGAAGCGGTTCTCGAATACCGTCTCGGTGATGGTGCCAACGCCCTCGCCCACTGCGTTGAGAGCTACGAACTGCGCCTGCATGTCGGTGGGAAAGGCCGGGTAGGGCGCGGTGCGGATGTGCACGGCGCGGGGTCGGCGCCCCTCCATGTCCAGCTCCACCCAGTCGGGACCGGTGTTGATCCGGGCGCCGGCCTCCTCCAGCTTGAGCAGCACCGCCTCCAGGTGCTCGGGACGGGCATCCTTGACCTTGATCCGACCGCCGGTGATGGCCGCCGCCACCAGATAGGTGCCGGTCTCGATGCGGTCCGGCAGCACCCGGTAGCGGCAGCCGTGCAGCCGCTCCACGCCCTCGATGATCAGGGTATCGGTGCCAATACCGCCGATCTTCGCGCCCATGGCGTTGAGGCACTCGGCCAGATCCACCACCTCCGGCTCGCGAGCGGCATTCTCGATGATGGTGGTGCCCTCGGCCAGGGTCGCAGCCATCATCAGGTTCTCGGTGCCGGTGACGGTGACCAGGTCCATGACGATGCGCGCCCCCTTGAGGCGCGTCGCCTGGGCCCGGATGTAGCCGTTCTCCACCTTGATCTCGGCGCCCATGGCGGCCAGGCCCTTGAGGTGCAGGTCCACCGGGCGCGAGCCGATGGCGCAGCCGCCGGGCAGCGATACTTCGGCGTGGCCGAAGCGCGCCACCAGCGGCCCCAGCACCAGGATAGAGGCGCGCATGGTGCGCACCAGCTCGTAGGGCGCGCAAAAATCGCGGATGGTGCGCGGATCGACCTCGATGTTCATGCGCTCGTCCACCACCAGGTTGACGCCCATGCGCCCGAGCAGCTCCATGGTGGTGGTGACGTCGTGCAGATGGGGCACGTTGCCCACCACGACCGGCTCGTCGGCCAGCAGGGTGGCGGCGAGGATGGGCAGTACGGCATTCTTGGCGCCGCTGGCGCGCAGCTCGCCGTTGAGGGGGCCGTTGCCGGTGATGATCAGCTTGCTCATATGCGCCCGCCCTCAGCCCTGTTGCGCGCGCCAGGCGTCGGGGGTGTAGGTTTTCAGCGCCAGGGCATGGATCTCGTCGCGCTCCATGCGTCCGCCCAGAGCGGCATAGACCAGGCGATGCTGTTGTATCAGCGTTTTGCCGGCGAAGGCTTCGCTCACCACCACGGCCTCGAAGTGCCGACCGTCATCGCCGCGCACCATGACCTGGGCGCCGGGCAGGTGGGTTTCAATCAGTTGTTTGATCTGCTCTGCCTGCATAGTCTGAGGAGAATCCTGGGTGATAAGGCATTGTCGTGCCAGAGCCACACCGTTGGGTGGGCATACCGCACGCTATATTAACTGCCCCCGTAGATCAGGTATACCGACACGCCGACGGCCCTGCGGGCGGTCCGTCAGCCGCCCAACAGATCCGCGAGATCGGATACCTGGATGAGGGCGCGCATCTGCGCGGGAATATGGACGAAGCGCAGGGAACGGCCCTGCTGCCTGGCCAGACGCAGCCACTCCACCAGCAGGGCGACGCCGGCGCTGTCGGCACGGGTCACGCCGGCGAGATCGACGCGCTCCGGCAAGCCTGCCCGGAACAGGACCTCGGCGCGGCGCAGCGCCTCCGGCACCGAGGCCACGTCGAGCTCGCCGTGCACGAGCAGGGTGGCCGGCTCCGGGGTTTCCAGTCGTACGCCCATCAGCTGCCGCTGCTGTTGCGCTGGCTGAGCCTGGCGATGGTGGCCTCCATGCCTTCCTTGCTCACCTGCTCGGCGATGCTGCTGCGGTAGTTGGTGACGATGCTGACGCCGTCGATGACCACGTCGAACACCTTCCAGTCGCCGTCCTTGAGCAGCATGCTGTACTGGATGGGGATGGCCTTGCCACTGTTCGGCACGATCTCGGTGCGCACGCTGGCCTCCTTGGCGTCGGCCGCCGGCCCCGGCTGGGCAGGAATGCGCACCTCCTCGTCGGAGTATTCCAGCAGCGCCTTGGCATAGGTGCGCACCAGCAGGTTGCGGAACTCGGCCACGAAGCGGGTGCGCTGCTCGGGGGTGGCGCTACGCCAGTGCTTGCCCAGCACCCAGCGCGACATGGTCTCGAAATCGAAATGAGGCAGCACGATCTTCTCCACCAGGGGATAGATCTTGCCGGGGTCCTTCTGCAGCGCCTCGCGGTTCTGGCGCAGCGCCTCCAGCATGCGCTCGGAGGTGGTCTTGACCACCTCCATCGGCGCCACCGGGGCGGCCTGGGCGCCCAGCAGCGGCAACAGCAGGAACAGGAAAACCGTCAGCAGCTTCTTCATGCTCGGGAACTCCCCCGGGCCGACGCCACGGAGCGCCGGTCCGGTTCATTGCTTGTTGTTCGACAGGTTGCTCAGGAACTGTCCGATCAGGCGCTCCAGCACCAGCGCCGATTGGGTGAGCTTGATGGAATCGCCGTCCCTTAGATAATCCTCGGCACCGCCCGGTTCCAGACCGATGTACTGCTCCCCCACCAGGCCGGAGGTGAGAATGCTGGCGCCAGTATCCGCCGGCAACTGATCGTAGCGGCGGTCGATGCTCATCTCCACCACTGCCTGGTAGTTCTGCCGGTCGATGTCGATCCGGCTCACCCGGCCGATGCGTACCCCGGCCAGGGTCACCGGCGCCCGTACCTTGAGACTGCCGATGTTGTCGAAGCGGGCGCTGATGCGGTAGCCGTTGCCATCGCCCAGGGCGGCGATATCGCTGACCTTGAGCGCCAGCATCAGGAACGCCGCCAGGCCCAAGGCCACGAACAGGCCCACCACCAGTTCCATCGTCTTGCTCACCGGCATGGTCAGAGTTCTCCGAACATCAACGCAGTCAGGATGAAGTCCAGCCCCAGCACCGCCAAGGAACTGTGCACCACGGTGCGAGTGGTGGCGCGGCTCACCCCCTCGGAGGTGGGCAGGGTGTCGTAGCCCTCGAACAGGGCGATGCCGTTGACCACCAGGGCGAAGCCCAAGCTCTTGATGACCACGCCCTCGAGGACATCGTCGACCAGTTGCACCGAGGACTGCATCTGCGACCAGAAGGCGCCGCCGTCCACGCCGAGCAGGCCCACCGCCACCAGATGGCCGCCGAGGATGCCCACGGCGGTGAAGATGCAGGCCAGCAGCGGCAGGGCCAGGAAGCCGCCCAGGAAGC
>DATLYF010000153.1:0-10260 GCA_035575095.1 Candidatus Competibacteraceae bacterium | reverse complement strand
CGTGGTGCTGGCCTATACCATGCCGTTCTGGGTGCTACTGCTGGCCTGGCCGCTGCTGGGCGAGCGGGTCCGGGGCCGGCAGTGGCTGGCGGTGCTGCTCGCCGCCGGTGGGCTGATCTTCATCCTCGAGCCCTGGCGGCTGCAATCGAACCTGGTGAGCGAGCTGCTCGCCCTGGGTGCGGGTCTGGTCTGGGCCGGCAGCGCCATTCTCGCCAAGAAGCTGCGCTCTCGGGTGCAGGTGGACCTGCTGTCCTTGACCGCCTGGCAGATGCTGCTCGGGGCCGTCGTGGTGGTGGCGGTCGCGCTGCTAGTGCCCTCCCGGCCCATCGCCGTCACCCCCTATTTCGTCGGCGCCCTGGTCTACAACGCCGTACTGGCGACCGCCCTGGCGTGGCTGTTGTGGCTGTTCGTGCTCGATAGCCTGCCCGCCGGGGTCGCCGGCCTGAGTTCGCTGGCTGTGCCCGCCGTCGGCGTGCTGGCGGCCTGGATCGAGCTCGGCGAGACGCCAAGCGCCACCGAGTTCACCGGCATGCTGCTCATCATCGCCGCTCTGGCCATGCTCTGCGCCTTCGCCCTGCGGGCACGGCGGCGGCCTGCCCTGGCGCGGAGTTGACGCGGCTGGGATTGTCGGTCCTGGGGGCAGGCCAGCGGGCCGTTCTGGCCGGCTCACTCGGCACTCTCCGCCAGCGCCTGCTGCAGTCGCTGCTGCAACTGCGGCAGACGCTGGAAGAACTCGGCGCTGGGCTCGCCCTGGTGCAGTTGGAAGGCCGGCGGTTTGAGGGTGATGTGATAGCGTGGCGCGGCGCTGAAGGGGTCCCGGGCCAGTTGCTGTAGACTGACCAGGGCCAGCACGCCGCTTGCCAGCAGGCCGGCGCTGAGCGCCAGCCGCCGGCGTGAGACCTGGCTGCAGTAGCACAGGTGACCATAGAGCAGGGCGGCACCGATCAGCGTGCCGCCCAGCGCCTGCAGCGGCAGCTCCAGTCCATCCAGATCCAGAGCGAAGCCCAGGTAGTCGAGCAGCAGTTCCAGCAGGCCGGCGCCGAGCAGGGCAATAGAGGCAATGGTGACATGCACGCCATAGCGGAAGCGATGGCCGAACAGCCGGCTGGCCAGCGCCCACAGTCCTGCCCAGAGGGCGATCAACAGCAGCGGTGCGGCGGTGGCCAGCAGCAGCTTGGCCGGCCGCAGCCGCTCCACGCTCTCCAGCAGGTGGGTGAGGGCGGTAAAGCCGGCGGTGGCGGGCACCAGCAGCAGCGGCAGCCAGGGCCGTTCCAGCCAGCGCTGCGGTTGCGATACCGCCGCCAGGGTGGGAGGAACGGAGTAGTCGCTGGGACGATAGCGCAAGCGCGTCTCGCCGAGGCGGATGACCGTGTCGGCGGCCAGCACCAGCCGCGTGTGGCGCTGCTCGTCGTCGTCCAGGTAGAGGCCATTGTCGCTGTCCAGGTCGACAGCGCTGATCCCGTCCGGCCCGGCCTCGATGCGCAGGTGATGGGGCGAGACGTAGGGATCGTCGAGGATCAGATCATTGTCGTAGGCGCGGCCTACGCACAGCGGGGCGTGAGCGTCCAGGCGCAGGCGCTGGGCGACCTGGCCGTTGCGGTCCAGCACCTCGATCACGCCTGGACGGAGGGCGGTGGCGGGCTCGACGGGGCGGGCAAGGACTAGCGGATCCACCGGATGCTCTCCAGATAGGCCTGCGGGAAGCGGCGCGCGTTGTCCAGACTCACTCCGCTCAGGGCCAGGGTGGTGAGCAGTACCTGGTCGTCACGGTTGAGGGTGGCGGCCAGCAGCACGACATCGTACAGATCCGCCAGCTTCTTGTAGCCGCGCAGGCAGAGCACGGCCTTGAAGCTCAGTCCGTCACCTTGGACCAGGCCACTGTCGCAGGCGAAATTGCTGACCCTGTCGCGTTCCCCGCCCAGCCAGGCATCGGCGTTCTGCAGGCGCTGCTCCAGATAGCGGTAGAGGCGCGCCGTGCCCAGCTCCAGGCTGCGATACAGCTCGTGACGGTAGCGGATGGCGCCGGAGTTCTGCTTCTCCCCGAGGAAGATGTCGTCCTGGCTGGAGCAGCTCTGCTGCACCCGCTCTATGAGTTGCTCGGGATGGCGCTGGCTGTCGCCCCAGCAGTTGATGAAGTCGCCGAGCTGGCCGGGCACGCGGTAGCCCTCCAGTTCGGCGCTGGCCAGGGGTGCGGCCAGCAGGCGGTCCATGTAGCGCTCCTGGTTGGCTAGCAACTGGTCGCGGATGCGGCGGGTGAGCTGCTCGGCGGGCGGGGGTGGCTGCTGCAGGTCGCCGAGCAACCGCGCCACGTGGGTCACCGGTACCAGGAAGCCGAGCTGATTGCCGCCGGTCGCCACGTTCACCCCCACCACCGCGCCGTTGCGGTTGAGGGTGGGGCCGCCACTCATGCCGGGATTGATGGCGCCGGTGAAGTGGATCTTATCGTACAGGGACTTGTCGAGCAGGCCGTTGTAGATGCCCTCGACGATGGTCAGACCCAGGTCATGGGGGTTGCCCAGGGAGTACAGCCGTTCGCCCTGCAGCGGCGGCTGCGCCGCCAGTTCCAGCGCAGCACCTGAGAGTGGCGCATCGGTGCGCAACAGGGCCAGATCGTGGATCACATCCACGTCGAGGAGCTGCAACGGGCCACGCCGGCCGTCCTGGGCTACGTATTCCAGTTGATAGCGTTCGGGCTTGTGCACCAGCGCCGCCACCACGTGGTAGTTGCTGATAATGTGGCCTTGGCGGCTTACCAGAAAACCCGAGCCGATGCTGCTCTTGCTGGCGGAACTGCGCTCCAGCACGCGGATCTGGAAGACGCTGTCCTTGCGCGCGGCGAACAGCGCCTCGGTATCGATGGCCTGCGCCGTCGGCGGCAGCGTCAGGAGCAGCAGTAATATGGCGAACAGGGTTCTCATAAGGTTTGCGGTAGCCCTCGCCTGAGGGTTCGGTAGGAGAGACTGAGCGGCACTATACCGGAAAGCCAGGGTGTCTCGAAAATTTAATTGATCATTGTTCAATTATGGGCTATGGTTCTGCTTGCATATGAACATCGTTCAATTTAGGGGAGAAGAAACCATGCCTTACCTCTTGCAACGCCTTCACATCCTGTGCAAAGCCCAGCTCCATCATCGGCTCGACCAGCTGGAGGACCCGGAATTGCTGCTCAAGCAGGGCGTACGCGAACTGCACGAGCAGGTGCGTCGGTTCCGGGTGGCGGCGGTGGAAGCGCTGGCCTGGGAGAAGCGGCTGGGCGCCCAGCGCGAGGACATCGGCAAGCGTATCCGCCAATGGCAGGTGCGAGCCGAACAGGCGCTGCGCCAGAACGATGACGAGCTGGCCCGACAGGCCCTGGCGCGGCGGCTGGAGCTGGAGCGCAGTATCGAGGAGATCGCGGCCGATCTGGCCAAGGCCCGCCGCACCAGCGAGCGGTTGCGCAGCCAACTGGAGGAACTGGAGCAGCGCTGGCGGCGCGCCTGCCAGGAACAGGCGCGGCTGGCGGCGCGGCGGCGGCTGGCAGTGGCGCGGCGGGCGCTGCACGCCACCCAGCTGGAGCTGGCCGAGGACGGCAGCGTGGATCTGCCCTATGCCATGGAGCGCATGATCGCACAGGTGGAGGAACTGGAGGCCAGAGCCGAGGCACTGGCGGCACTGGACAGCGGCGAGGATAGCCTGGAGAGCCGGCTGGACGGGCAGGCCGAGCACAGCCGGGTAGAGGAAGAGCTGGCGGCGCTCAAGCGCCGGCTGGCGGACGCGGATTGCGCTTGAGAGTCGCTAGAGGAGCGCCGTCATGGAAACCCAGACTTTTCAGCTCAATTCCCCGGCCTGGCTGGTGTTCGTGAAGACCTCGTTCTGTGCAGCGGTGCTGGCCATGGCGGTCGGTATCGTGTTCATGCCCGTGGAGCTGTGGGTCAAGGGCTATCTGGCCATGGGCACCCTGTTCGTGGTCGGCTCTACCTTCACCCTGGCCAAGACCCTGCGCGATGAGTTCGAATCGCGCAAGCTCATCAACCGCATCCAGGAGGCGCGTACCGAGAAGATCCTCAAGGATTACGACCTGGAGTGAGGGCGCTCACCCCTGCAGCAACCCGATCAGATAGCGGTCGATCAGTGAATCCGCCACCTCCTGCACGGTGAACTGCACCGGCAGGCCATGATCGGCCTGGAGCTTCTGATCCAGGCCGAGGATAGCGACACCGTGCACCCCACTCCACAGGGCGTGAGCGGCCAGGGCCAGCTCCTCCGGGCTACGCTGCGGGGCCAGCGCTTGCAGATGGTGGCGCACCAGCTCGAACATGCGGGCGACCCGAGCGATGAAGCTCTCCGGTGTTGGCTCCTGTTGCGGCAGGCGATGGGCGAAAATCAACTTCCAGCGGTGGGCATGGCGGGTGGCGAAGTCGATGTAGGCGCGGCCCATGGCCAGGATGCGCTCGCGCGGCGGCTGGCGTTCGTCCACCGTCGTCTGCAGGCAGTCGTAGAGCTCGTCCAGGGTGCGGGCGTTGACCTGCACGATGAGGTCATCCAGATTGCGAAACACCAGATACAGGCTGCCTACGGTGTAACCGATCTCGGTGGCTACCTTGCGCGCGCTGAGGCCGGCGTAGCCCTGTTCGACGATGATCTTCTCGGCGGCCTGAAGCGCCATCTCGCGCAGTTCTTCCCGAGTGTGGTCGTTGCGTCGTCCCATGGTGTCCGCTCATTATTGGAGTTGGATTCCATTGTATAACGTTCCGGCACGGATTGAGCGCCGTTCAGTTCCAACGATGGGGCACGGGCGCGGTCCAAGAGAGCATCAGTAGCTAGAATCGAGCAAACGGCGCGGCTTTCCCAAGTCGGTCGCTGCGCAGCGAAAGGAGAGGACCCGGATGCGTTGCCCGAAATCGATCATCGTCGCGCTGGGCCTGCTGGCCGGCGCAGCGCAGGCCGAGATCTATACCTGGCAGGACGAGCAGGGGCGCACCCACTACGGCGATCGCCCACCGGCCGGGGCCGAGGCGCGTCAGCTCGACATCGAGAGCGGTGTGTCCACCGTCGGTGGCACCGGCCTGCGCGAAGGCGAGAAGGCCATGCTGGATGAGCTGGCGGAGCGGGACAAGGCCAGGGCCAGCCAGCCGGTGGTACAGCTCCCGCCGCCGCTGAACGTGCAGGTGGGGGCGCCGGCGCGGGATTACGATGACGACCGCGTCATCCTCTACAGCCCTCCTGGGCCGTACAGATACTGGGAGAACCGCTCTTCCTTCGGCATCGGCATCGGCATCGGCAAACATCCCTATCCCGATGGCTGGTGGCCTCATCCGAAACCTCACCACCCGCGGCCGCCGTATATCGATCCCAGCGACCGCCCCCTGCCCTGGCCGGAGCATCCGCCGCGCAAACCGCCGGTACCGTTCAAACCGGCGCCCATCGGCATTTCCCCGCCCTGAGAGCGGGTGCTTGACGAACGCAGACGAATATCCTCGCATTTGCGTGCGTCGGGACAGGAAAGCGGTGCCGGCCAGCCGCGTAATCCCAGTCTTGATCGGCGCCGGGTGGACACGCACACTGTTGCTTGCCGAGCACTCTGGAGAAGCCCCCCGTGTCCCTGGACACCTCGACCATCCCCACCGGCGCCGACGAGAATGCGCCCCGCCCGAGCCTGCGCGAGCTGCTGCGCCGCCCCGGTCCGCCCATTTTCATCGGCGTGGCCGGTGACAGTGGCAGCGGCAAGACCACCTACACCAATGGTCTGCGCCGCATGCTGGGACCGGACATCGTCGGCACCATCGCCATGGACGGCTACCACAAGGAGGACCGCGCGCAGCGCCGCCGCAGCGGGCGCCTGCCGCTCGATCCGGAGGCCAACTACCTGGGCCAGTTGCGCCGCGATCTGGAGGCATTGCGTCGCGGCGAGACGGTGGAGATTCCGATCTACAACCACCGCACCGGCACCTTCGATCCGCCGCGCGCCGTGACCGCTCCGCCGATCCTCATCATCGAGGGGCTGCACGCCCTCTATCCGGAGTTCCTGCCGCTGCTCGACTACCGCATCTACGTCGATCCGGACCGCGACATCAAGTGGCGCTGGAAAGTCGCCCGCGACACCAAGTACCGCGGCCACCAGGTGGAGTACCTGACCGAGGAGATGCTGGCGCGGGAGGCGGCCTACAAACGCTGGATCGAGTTCCAGAAGACCGACGCCAACGTGGTCATCAAGATCCACTCCAGCCGCCTGGCGGACCTGGCGCAGAACGAATACCTGGGCGAGCCGCCGGAGAACTGCTTCTACATGGAGCTGATCTTCCAGCCCATCGGCACGCCGCTGCCGACCATGCGGGTGCCCTTCAACCTGGCGCGCGCCTTGGGGGCCGACCCCAATCCCTTCCTGTTCGCCGTGGTACCACGCACCTACTGGGGGCGGCGCGCTACCGCTATCCACCTCGACGGGCAGATGACCCGGCGCAATGTCTCGGCCCTGGAGAAGCATATCGTCGCCTTCACCGGCATCCCGCCCATCGACGGCGAGGAGCGGATGAAGCATGAGCGGGTCTCGGCCATCCGTTTCACTCAGCTGGTGGTGCTGTGGCCGATCCTGGAGCATATCACCGACTTGCTGCTGCGCCGGCCGGAGCCGGTGGAGAGGCTGTGGGTGTAATGCCGGGATCGTGCGCTGCACCTTCCGATGAGCACATTGGGAGAGCCGCCCACAGGATTGGCGATACCGCCGAGGACTGAAGCCGCTATGTTCTTCGACTGGAAGGATTTCGGCACCTTTCTCGTCTCGCTGGCACTGAGCGCCGCCCTCATCTGGGGGCTGGTGTGGTTCGTCCGCGCCTGGTGGTCCAGCCTGCCGCTGTGGCTGGTGCTGATTATCTGCATCCTCCTGGCGGTGGCGGTGATCGGTGCGCCGATCTGGGCGCTGTTCCGCTGGGCCGAGCGCTATCTGGAGCGGCAGCAGGCGGCTGCGCGCCGCGACCGCCGGGGCTGAGCCATGGGCTGGCTGCGTGAATGGCGGCGGCGGCGGGTGCTGCGCCGCGCCATCCTGGAGCCGGCGCGCTGGCGGCGGCTGCTGGCAGGCATTCCGGCCTGCGCCCGCCTGGCCCCCGTAGAACGGGAGCGGTTGCGCGAGCTGACGGTGCTGTTCCTGCATGAAAAGGAGCTGCACGGCGCCGACGGTCTGCAGCTCTCCGAGGACATGCGCCTGAGCATAGCCGCCCAGGCCTGTCTGCCCATCCTCAATCTGGGGCTGGACTGGTACCGCGGCTGGTGGACGGTGATCGTCTATCCCAGCGGCTTTCTCACTCGCCAGCGCTATCACGACGAGATCGGCCTGGAGCACCAGTGGGAGGAGGTGCGCAGCGGCGAGGCCTGGGAGCAGGGACCGCTGGTGCTGTCCTGGGAGGATGTCGCCCAGCCCGACCCGGCCAGCGGCTACAACGTGGTCATCCACGAGATGGCGCACAAGCTGGACATGCTCAACGGCGACGCCAACGGCCTGCCGCCGCTGCACCGGGGCATGCGGGTGAGCGAATGGGCGCGGACGTTTGGCGCCGCCTACGAGGATCTGTGCCGGCGCGTGGACGCCGGGCAGGAAACCCGGCTCGACGCTTACGCCACGGAGAGCCCGGGCGAGTTCTTCGCCGTGGCCAGCGAGGCATTCTTCGAGAACCCCGCACTGCTCGACGACTATCCGGCGCTCTACCGCCAGCTCGCTGCCTTCTACCGGCAGGACCCGCGCTCCGTCCTCGGCGTGTCCCTGCGCGCCTAAACCGCGCCTGCCGGGCCGGCAAGCGCAGCCGAGCGCCCGTCCGAGCGGCCGTGCCTCAACGCTCCAATCCCTCCGGACGATGGCGCAGGCCGTCTTCCGGCAGCGCGGCGGCGCGGGCCTCGCTCACGCCGCCGGCGAAACCGGCCGGAAAGTCCAGACTGCCCTGATCGCCGGTAACGCTGACCAGGGCGGGCTTGTCGAGGGTCAGATAGGCGCCGCAGGACTCGCCCGGATCGCAGATGAAACCGTCGTTGTCCAGGTCGGAGCCGCTGTACAGGAGATATTCGCCGGTGGGCACGTTCTCGATAGCGAACGGATAGCGGCCGTCGGCGCCGCGCGCCACGGCCACGCTGGCCACGGTGCGCAGCGTCTGCGGTTCGACCAGCAGCACATATTGCTGGCCGATATCGGCGCGGCTGTCCAGGCTACGGGCCACCTGCAGCAGCACCGGCACCTGCACCGTATTGGCGTTGGAGCGGAAGGTGATGGTGGCGTGGTAGACGCCGTCGGCCAGGCTGCTGCGGTCGACCGACACCCGATAGCGCTCGGCGCTCTCGGCGCTGATGCGCAGCCAGCCGCCGGAATCCTCGGTGGGCGGCTGCACGCTGAGATTGCCGCCACCGCCGTTGCTGACCGTCAGAGTCAGTGTCTCCAGGTCCAGGCCGAAGTTCAGCGCCGCCGGCGTCACCACCAGCAGTGGCTGCAACGGCTGGCCGTCGCGGGCCGCCTGCACCGCCTTGTAGGCGTTGATCAGCCCGTGCCCGTAACGCTCGTCGCGGCCGGGAGCGCCCAGGTCGTCGCTCAGTGCACCGGCGGCCAGCAGGGCATCGACCTGGGCCGGGAGCAGGGTCGGGTTGACGGCGCGCATCAAGGCGAGCACCGCCGCCACGTGCGGGCTGGCCATGGAAGTGCCATCGGCCAGACCGTAGCCGACTTGTAGGCTGCCGGCGGCGTCGCTGGCCAGGGTGCTGAGCACGCCATCGGGGCGGCCATTGCCGTCCAGATCTTGACTCAGGTCGCCGCCGGGCGCGGCGACGTCGAGGGTGGGGCCGAAGTTGGAGTAGCGGGCTGAGTTCTTGGCCAGGTCCACGGCGCTCACCGAGATCACCCCGGGCGCAGCGGCCGGGTACTGGGGCGCACTGCTGGCGTCGTTGCCGGCTGCGGCCACCACCAGCACGCCGGCGGCGCGGGCGGCGTCGATGGCCGACTGCAGGCCGGGGGAGATGTTCGCACCGACCAGGCTGAGATTGATGACGTCGGCGCGCCGCGCTGGCAGCCGGCCGGAATCATTGCCCAGACCGGCGGCGTAGCGCACCGCCTGCTCGATGTCGTAGTCGAAGCCGCCCAGGCGGCCGACCACCCGCAGCGGCATGATGCGGGAGCCGAACGCCGCGCCGGCCACACCCTCGGCATTGTGGCCGGCGGCGGCGACGATGCCGGCGACGTGGGTGCCGTGGAAGGTGCTGCTGCCGTCAGGGTTGCTGCGATCGCCGGGATCGTCGGCGTTGGCATCGATGCCGTCGCCGTCGCCGCCGTTGAGCGGGAGGCTGACGAAGTCGTAGCCGTCTACCAGCTGACCCTGCAGGTCGGGATGGGCGAGCAGTACGCCAGTATCGAGTACGGCGACGATGGCGCCGGCGCCGGTACCGGCATCCCAGGCCGTAGGCAGATTGATGAGCGGTAGATGCCACTGCTGCGGATAGAACGGGTCGTTGGGCGTGAAGCTCAGACGGTAGCGATAGTTGGGCGCTGCCCAGGCCACCTCCGGTAACCGGTTCAGCGCCTTGACGGCGTAGAGGGTGTCGAGCTTGCGCCGGGTTTCAGCGTCGACGGTGCGCAGATCGTCCGGGCTCGAGCTGCTGGCGCCGCGCCACTCGCCGAGGTGAACCAGCCGGCTGCGGCCGGGGCCGCCCCCCGTGGTGCGCAAGCCCAGGGCTGCCAGGCCGCGGCTGTCGGCTTCGCCGCGCAGACCGATGACCGCCTCGCCGGGCATGAAGTCGCTGGACAGCCGCGGCGGGGCGGCAGCGCTGTCCGCTGGCGCGAGCAGGCCGAGGCTGAGGATGTAGCCGGAAGCGCCGCTCACCGCCCGCACCAGCACCAGGTAGTTGCCGTCGGCTGGCACGCGCAGGCTCTCCAGCCGGCTCTGGCCGGCACTGAGATCGACCAGGGTGCCATCGGGGCGGGTCAGCCCCAGGTCGAGGTCGTTGTGCAGGCCGTCGTCGGCGATGCTGAGGGTAAGGCTCTGACCGGCGCTCAGCGTGACCCGGTACCAGTCCGCCGGATCCCCGTGGGGCTGGCTGGCGCCGGCCTGACCGGCTCCGGGCAGGGCGAGGTAGCCGCCCAGGATGACGCGGGCGGGAATGGGTTGGGCCTCGGCCGGGTTGTCGTTGGCGCGGCGCGGGGCGAGCGGGTCGTTGCTGTCACCGTCTACGGCATTGCCTTGGGCTGGCAGTACCTGGCCGCTCAGCTGTAACAGTCCCTGCGACGGTGGCGGGTTGGGGGGCGGGGCCGGCTCG
>DATLYF010000152.1:0-7712 GCA_035575095.1 Candidatus Competibacteraceae bacterium | reverse complement strand
GGCGCCATCCTCACCGCGCCCTGGGGTCTGGCCGGACTGCCGGTGAGCGCCACCTTGCTGGCCTGCCCGGCCGAGGTCGGCCTGCTCACGGCGCTGCGCGAGGCCCTGCCCCGCCCGGCCGCGCCGGACCTGGCCGCCCTGACCCTGCTGGACGGGGTGCTGGCGGCGCGCTGGCGGGGCGGCTCGGCAGAAGCGGCGCGCCGCTGGCTGACCCGCGCCTGGGCGTTGCTGCGCCCGCTGCTGCTGGACAAGCCGCCCTGCCCGCCACGCATCTGGAACACCTGACGGAGAGCCGCCCATGGAACTCACCCCCCGCGAGAAGGACAAGCTGCTGCTCTACACCGCCGGCCTGCTGGCCGAGCGCCGCCTGGCGCGCGGCCTCAGGCTCAACTACCCGGAGGCGGTGGCCTATCTCTCCCTGCAGCTCATCGAAGGCGCCCGCGACGGCAAGAGCGTGGCGGAACTGATGAGCTACGGCCGCACTCTGCTGACCCGCGAGCAGGTCATGGAGGGGGTCGCGGAGATGATCCCCGAGGTGCAGATCGAGGCCACCTTCCCCGACGGCACCAAACTGGTCACCGTGCACCACCCCATTTCCTGACAGGAGGCAGCCATGATCCCCGGCGAGATCGACACCCCCGATGGCGAACTGGAGCTCAACGCCGGCCGCCGCACCGTGACGCTGACGGTGGCCAACAGCGGCGATCGCCCCATCCAGGTAGGCTCCCACTACCACTTCGCCGAGACCAACCCGGCGCTGCACTTCGACCGCGAGTTGGCGCGCGGCATGCGCCTGGACATCCCGGCCGGCACCGCGGTGCGCTTCGAGCCCGGGCAGAGCCGCGAGGTGACCCTGGTGGCGTTCGCCGGCCGCCGGCACGTCTACGGCTTCCGCGGCCAGATCATGGGCCGCCTGGAGGATCAGCCATGAGCCGCCGCATTGGCCGCCGCGCCTACGCGGAGATGTACGGTCCCACTGCCGGCGACCGAGTACGGTTGGGCGATACCGAGCTGTGGATCGAAGTGGAGCGGGATTACACGGTCTACGGCGACGAGGTGAAGTTCGGCGGCGGCAAGGTGATCCGCGACGGCATGGGTCAGTCCCAGGTCACCAACGCCGCCGGGGCGACGGACACGGTCATCACCAACGCCCTGATCGTCGACCACTGGGGCATCGTCAAGGCCGACATCGGCCTGCAAAACGGCCGCATCGCCGCCATCGGCAAGGCCGGCAACCCCGACGTGCAGCCGGGCGTGGACATCGTCATCGGCCCCGGCACCGAGGTCATTGCTGGCGAGGGACTGATCGCCACCGCCGGCGGCGTCGACAGCCACATCCATTTCATCTGTCCGCAGCAGATCGAAGAGGCGCTAATGTCGGGGGTGACCACCATGCTGGGCGGCGGCACGGGACCTGCCACCGGCACCAACGCCACCACCTGCACCCCCGGTCCCTGGCACATCGCCCGCATGCTCCAGGCGGCCGACGCCTTCCCCATGAACCTGGGCTTCCTCGGCAAGGGCAACGCCAGCCTGCCGGCCGCCCTGGAAGAACAGATCGAGGCCGGCGCCATGGGCCTGAAGCTGCACGAGGACTGGGGCAGCACGCCGGCGGCCATCGACTGCTGTCTGGCGGTGGCCGACCGTTACGACGTGCAGGTGGCCATTCACACCGATACCCTCAACGAATCGGGCTTCGTCGAGGACACCCTGGCCGCCTTCAAGGGCCGGACGATCCATACCTACCACACCGAAGGCGCCGGCGGCGGCCATGCCCCGGACATCATCCGCGCCTGCGGCGAGCCCAACGTGCTGCCTTCCTCCACCAATCCCACCCGCCCTTACACGGTGAACACGGTGGACGAGCACCTGGACATGCTCATGGTCTGCCACCACCTCGACCCGAGCATCCCCGAGGATGTGGCCTTCGCCGATTCGCGCATCCGCCGCGAAACCATCGCCGCCGAGGACATCCTCCATGATCTCGGGGCGTTCTCCATGATCAGCTCCGATTCCCAGGCCATGGGCCGGGTCGGCGAGGTCATCACCCGCACCTGGCAGACGGCGCACAAGATGAAGGTGCAGCGCGGCCCGCTCCCCGCTCCCGCTGGGAGCAGGGGGGCAGGCGATCGCGCCGACAACTTCCGCATCAAGCGCTATGTGGCCAAGTACACACTCAATCCGGCCATCACCCACGGCATCAGTCACGAGGTCGGCTCGCTGGAAGTCGGCAAGCTGGCCGACATCGTGCTGTGGCGGCCGGCCTTCTTCGGGGTGAAGCCGGCGCTGATCCTCAAGGGCGGCATGATCGTCGCCGCCCCCATGGGCGATGCCAACGCTTCCATCCCTACTCCGCAGCCGGTGCATTACCGGCCCATGTTCGGCGCCTTCGGCGGGGCGCGGGCTTCGACCAGCCTGGCCTTCGTCTCCCAGGCGGCGCTGAGTTCCGGGGCACTGGACCGGCTGGGGCTGCAAAAGCGACTGGTCGCGGTGCAGAACACCCGCAGCCTGGGCAAGTCCGATATGGTGCACAACGCCTACCAGCCGCACATGGAGGTCGACCCACAGACCTACGAGGTGCGCGCCGACGGGGTGCTGCTCACCTGCGAGCCGGCCACGGTGCTGCCGCTGGCGCAGCGGTATTTCTTGTTCTGAAACAACGCCCTCACCCCACCCTCTCCCGCGCGCGGGAGAGGGTGTCCGGTTTCCTCCCCCCTTGGTGGGGGAAAGCTTGCGAGGAGTATCAAATGCAACCCGTCTCTCCCCTGCGCGTCGGCATCGGCGGCCCGGTCGGCTCGGGCAAGACCGCGCTGACTGAAGCGCTGTGCAAGCGCCTGCGTGACCGCTATCAGATGGCCGTGGTCACCAACGACATCTACACCCAGGAGGACGCCCAGTTCCTTACCCGCGCCCAGGCGCTGGAGCCAGAGCGTATCATCGGCGTGGAAACCGGCGGTTGCCCCCACACCGCTATCCGCGAGGACGCCTCCATGAACCTGGCGGCGGTAGACGAGCTGTGCCGGCGCTTCCCCGACCTCGACCTGGTGCTGGTGGAATCCGGCGGCGACAATCTCTCCGCCACCTTCAGCCCGGAGCTGTCGGATCTGACCATCTACGTGATCGACGTGGCCGCCGGCGACAAGATCCCGCGCAAGGGCGGCCCCGGCATCACCCGCTCCGACCTGCTGGTGATCAACAAGATCGACCTCGCCCCCTACGTCGGCGCCTCGCTGGAGGTGATGGAGCGCGATGCGCGACGGATGCGCGGCGAACGGCCGTTCGTGTTCAGCAACCTGAAGACCGGGCAGGGACTGGAGGAGATCGTGGCGTTTATCGTGGAGAAGGGGATGCTGGATGCTGGAACAGCCGTGGATCGGTAACCAGCGGGTTCCGAAGGGGCGATAGCGATACGCGGGAAATCGGGATGCTGAGGATTGAGCAGACCGTTCCACTCTGCCAGCACCACCGCGCTCGGCACCAGCAGGGCGGCGCTGCGCCGTCCCGTAGCCCAACGGCTGCCGAGTTTGCACAGATCTTCCAGCCGCTGCGGCGCGTTCCAGAGCGATCCGGATCACGCCATGCTCCCCGCCTGCGCACCGTCCGCTGGCATGCCATACCCATGATGCACCGCGACCATGCACGCTCTGCCCAGCGGGCACCGGCAATTCACCGTAACCGCTTGAATCCAGGCAGTTTCATCGCTCTGGCACGGCTCATGCTCAGGTCCATCGCGGTGCGGTCCATGACCGCTCCTACAGCGACAACAACCGCGAGGGCAAGCCATGAAGCTGAAGAAGTTCCTGGGGGGAAGCGTACTGGCGGCGGCGCTGGGTCTGGGGGCGGCGGCGCAGGCCGAGGAGACCATCAAGGTCGGCATCCTGCACTCCCTGTCTGGCACCATGGCCATCAGCGAAACCACGCTCAAGGACACCATGCTCATGCTCATCGACGAGCAGAACCAAAAGGGCGGTCTGCTCGGCAAGAGGCTGGAGCCGGTGGTGGTGGACCCGGCCTCCAACTGGCCGCTGTTCGCCGAGAAGGCTCGCGAGCTGCTGACCAAGGACAAGGTGGCGGCGGTGTTCGGCTGCTGGACCTCGGTGTCGCGCAAGTCGGTGCTGCCGGTGTTCGAGGAGCTCAACGGCCTGCTGTTCTACCCGGTGCAATACGAGGGTGAGGAATCCTCCAAGAACGTCTTCTATACCGGCGCTGCCCCCAACCAGCAGGCCATCCCGGCGGTTGATTATCTGATGAACGAACTCAAGGTGCAGCGCTGGGTGCTGGCCGGCACCGACTACGTCTACCCGCGCACCACCAACAAGATCCTGGAGGCATACCTGAAGGCCAAGGGTGTCAAGCAGGACGACATCATGATCAACTACACGCCGTTTGGGCATTCCGACTGGCAGTCGATCGTCGCAGAGATCAAGAAATTCGGCAGCGCCGGCAAGAAGACCGCGGTGGTATCCACCATCAACGGCGATGCCAACGTACCGTTCTACAAGGAACTAGGCAACCAGGGCGTGTCTGCCGAGGACATTCCGGTGGTGGCCTTCTCGGTCGGTGAGGAAGAACTCTCCGGCATCGACACTAAACCACTGGTGGGCCATCTCGCCGCCTGGAACTACTTCATGAGCGTGGATGCGCCGGAGAACGACGACTTCATCGAGAAATGGCACGCCTTCATCAAGAACGAGAAACGCGTTACCAACGATCCCATGGAGGCCCACTACATCGGTTTCAACATGTGGGTCAAAGCGGTGGAGAAAGCCGGTACTACTGACCCCAAGGCGGTGCAGCAGGCCATCATCGGCGTTACCGTACCCAACCTCTCCGGCGGCTTCGCCACCATGATGCCCAATCACCACATCACCAAGCCGGTGCTGATCGGCGAGATCCAAGCCGATGGCCAGTTCCAGGTGGTCTGGCAGACCCCCGGCGAGGTGGTGGGCGATGCTTGGTCCGACTACCTGGACGGCTCCAAGGACATTACCGCCGATTGGCTGCCGCCGTTGGCCTGCGGCAACTACAACACCAAGACCGGCAAGTGCTCGGGGCAGACGCATTGATCCTCCCGCCGGCCTCTGCCTGACCCCCTCCCCCGGCAAGGGGGAGGGAATCACGAAAGGGAGCCTCTATGCCAGCCAAACTCCTGACGCTCCTGCTGAGCTGGCTCGCCGTCGCCCTGCTCGCTCTCGGGCTCAGCCTTGTCCGAGCCGCCGACCCCACCGCCTTCGAGGCCGGCCTCGCCCTGCTCAAGGACAAAGACTTCGAAGGCAAGGCCGAAGGCATCGACAAACTGGTGGAATCGGCCGATCCCCGCGCCCGCGAGCTGCTCACCGCCCTGCTCGACGGCCGGCTTTATGTGCGCGGCGCCGATGCTCGCCTGGTCTACGCCGAGGCCGAGGGCCGCGACTGGCGCATCCGCGATGCCCTGGACGGCGCCGAGCTGGGCAAGGCCAGCCGCCGCGAGGTGGAGAAGCTGACCATCAACAACAAGCTGCGCGGCCAGTTGCGCGGCGCCATCGCCGTCCTCAGTCTGGCCCACTCCGACCCGGCGGCGCGGCTGGCGGCGGTGCGCGACCTGCAGAAACAGCCCGATCCGGCCCTGCTGCCTACCCTGCGCCAGTATCGTGCGCGGGAGCGCGATCCAGCCATCAGGGCCGCCCTGGACAGCCTGCTGGCCCTGTCCGGACTGGCCAGCGGGCAGCCCGCCGAGCGCCTTGCGGCCATCGCCACCCTGGAGGGTAATACCGATCCGGAGGTGCGCACCCGGCTCACCGCTCTGTTAAGCCAAGCGGAGCAGGACGCGGCCGTGGTCCAGGCTGCCCGCGCCGCACTCAAGCGCATCGACTTCAAGCTCCAGCTCTACGCCTTCGTCGAGACCCTGTTCTTCGGCCTCAGCCTGGGCTCGGTGCTGGTGCTGGCGGCCATCGGTCTGGCCATCACCTTCGGCGTCATGGGAGTGATCAACATGGCCCACGGTGAACTGATGATGCTCGGGGCCTATACCACCTACATGGTGCAGCAATACGTGCCGGTCGACTGGTCGCTACCGCTGGCCGTGCCCGCCGCCTTCCTAGTGGCGGCCCTGGTCGGCATCGCCATCGAGCGCGGAGTGATCCGCTTCCTCTACGACCGGCCACTGGAGACCCTGCTGGCCACCTTCGGCATCAGCCTGATCCTGCAGCAGACGGTACGCTCCATCTTCTCACCGCTCAACCGGGCGGTGGCAACGCCCTCCTGGATGAGCGGCGCCTGGGAAATCAACGGCGCCTTGTCGCTGACCCTGAACCGGCTGTGGATCGTCGGCTTCTGCCTGGTGGTATTCACCTTGCTGTTCCTGGTCCTGCGCCGCACCACGCTGGGCCTGCAGGTGCGCGCCGTGGCCCAGAACCGCACCATGGCCCGGGCCATGGGGGTGCGCTCCAGCCGTGTGGACGCGCTGACCTTTGGTCTCGGCTCGGGTATCGCCGGAGTGGCGGGGGTGGCCTTGTCGCAGCTCACCAACGTCGGCCCCAACCTGGGCCAGTCCTATATCGTCGATTCTTTTCTGGTGGTGGTCTTCGGCGGTGTCGGCAATCTCTGGGGCACGCTGGTGGCGGGCCTGTCCCTGGGTGTGGCCAACAAGGTGCTGGAGCCCTGGTCCGGGGCGGTGCTGGCCAAGATCCTGGTGCTCGCCTTCATCATCCTGTTCATCCAGAAGCGCCCGCGCGGCCTGTTCCCGCAGAAGGGCCGGGCGGCGGAGGCGTGATGGCCATGTTACTCAAGCCCCTGCTCGGCAGCGACCGCGGCGGCCAGGTGCTGCTGGGGGTGCTGGTGCTGGCCATGATCGCCGTGCCGCTGTGCAATCTGTGGCTGCCGGCGGACAGTGCCCTGCATCTATCCACCTATACCGTCACCCTGCTCGGCAAATACCTGTGCTATGCCCTGCTGGCCCTGGCCCTGGATCTGGTGTGGGGCTATCTGGGTATCCTCAGCCTCGGCCACGGCGCCTTCTTCGCCTTGGGCGGCTATGCCATGGGTATGTACCTGATGCGCCAGATCGGCTCGCGCGGGGTGTACGGCCACCCGATCCTGCCCGATTTCATGGTGTTCCTCAACTGGTCGGAACTGCCCTGGTTCTGGCACGGCTTCGACCAGTTCTGGTTCGCCCTGGCGATGGTGGCCCTGGCGCCGGGGCTGCTGGCCTTGGTCTTCGGCTGGCTGGCGTTCCGCTCGCGGGTAAGCGGGGTGTATCTGTCGATCATCACCCAGGCCCTGACCTACGCCCTGATGTTGGCCTTCTACCGCAACGAGATGGGCTTTGGCGGCAACAACGGGCTGACCGACTTCAAGGACATCCTCGGCGCCCCTCTGCAGGCCGCCAACACCCGGGTGGCGCTGTTCCTGGCCTCGGCCTTGGCCCTAGCGCTCGGCTATCTGGCCTGTCGCTACCTCGTCACCTCACGGCTGGGACGGGTCTGCATCGCCATCCGCGACGCCGAGAGCCGCACCCGTTTCATCGGCTACCGGGTTGAGCGCTTCAAGCTTGCTGTGTTCACCTTCTCCGCGGTGCTGGCCGGGATCGCCGGGGCGCTGTACGTGCCCCAGGTGGGCATCATCAACCCCAGCGAATTCGCGCCGCTCAACTCCATCGAGGTGGTGATCTGGGTGGCGGTCGGCGGTCGCGCTACCCTGTACGGTGCTGCCGCCGGTGCGGTGCTGGTGAACTA
>DATLYF010000151.1:0-14449 GCA_035575095.1 Candidatus Competibacteraceae bacterium | reverse complement strand
CTCGCCTTCGTGCCGCTGCTGGCCGAGGGCCGCGCCGCCCTGGAACAGGCCAATCGCGAGCTGGGTCTGGCCCTGTCTGAGGATGAGATCGACTATCTGGCCGACAGCTATCGGCGCCTGGCCCGCGATCCCTCGGACGTGGAGCTGATGATGTTCGCCCAGGCCAACTCCGAGCACTGCCGGCACAAGATTTTCAACGCCGACTGGGTGATCGACGGCGAGCCCCAGGATAAGTCCCTGTTCGCCATGATCCGCAACACCCATGCGGCGAGCCCCGAGGGCGTGCTCTCAGCTTACAGCGACAACGCCGCGGTGATACGCGGCTATCAGGCCGAGCGCTTCTTCCCCGCTCCCGAGTCGCACCAGTACGGTTATGTGGCCGAGCCGGTACACATCCTGATGAAGGTCGAGACCCACAACCATCCGACCGCCATCTCGCCTTTCCCCGGGGCGGCCACCGGCGCCGGCGGCGAGATCCGCGACGAGGGCGCCACCGGCATCGGCGCCAAGCCCAAGGCCGGGTTGTGCGGCTTTTCAGTCTCCAACCTGCGTATCCCCGGCTTCGAGCAGCCCTGGGAGGCCGATCATGGCAAGCCCGGGCGCATCGCCTCGGCCCTGGAGATCATGCTCGAGGGGCCGATCGGGGCGGCGGCCTTCAACAACGAGTTCGGCCGGCCCAATCTGGGCGGCTATTTCCGCAGCTTCGAGCTGAGCGTGCCCGGGCCCGACGGGTGCCTCGAGCTGCGCGGCTACCACAAGCCGATCATGATCGCCGGCGGCCTTGGCAACATCCGCGAGGAGCATATCAGCAAGCGCGCGGTGCCGGCCGGCGCCCCCATCGTGGTGCTGGGCGGACCGGCCATGCTCATCGGCCTGGGCGGGGGGGCTGCCTCCAGCGTGGCCAGCGGGGCCAGCGACGAGGAGCTGGATTTCGCCTCGGTGCAGCGCGGCAACCCGGAGATGCAGCGCCGCGCCCAGGAGGTGATCGACCGGTGCTGGGCGCTGGGCGAGGCCAACCCCATCCTCTCCATCCACGACGTCGGCGCCGGCGGCCTGTCCAACGCCCTGCCGGAGATCATCCACGGCGCCGGCCGCGGCGGGCGCTTCGAGCTGCGTGAGGTGCCCAGCGCCGAGTCTGGCCTGTCGCCCAGAGAGATCTGGTGTAACGAGGCCCAGGAGCGCTACGTGCTGGCCATAGCCGCCGAGGGGCTGGCGCGCTTTGCCGCGCTGTGCGAGCGCGAGCGCTGCCCCTTTGCCGTGGTCGGCCACGCTAGCGCCGACCAGCGGCTGGTGGTGAGCGACCGGCTGTTCGGCAACACGCCGGTGGACATGCCCATGGAGGTACTGCTGGGCAAGCCGCCGCGTATGAAGCGCGAGGTGTGCAGGCTGAGCGCGCCGCGGCCCCGCCTGGCGCTCGATGGCATCGAACTGGCCGAGGCCGTGGCGCGGGTGCTGCGCCTGCCCAGCGTGGCCGACAAGAGCTTTCTCGTCACCATCGGCGACCGCACCGTGGGCGGACTGGTGGCGCGCGACCAGATGGTCGGCCCGTGGCAGGTGCCGGTGGCCGACTGCGCCGTGACCGCCTCCGGCCTGCGCGGCTACACCGGTGAAGCCATGGCCATGGGCGAGCGCACCCCGCTGGCGCTGCTCGATGCCCCGGCCTCGGGGCGCATGGCCATCGCCGAGGCCATCACCAACATCGCCGCGGCGCGCATCGACCGCCTCGGCGACGTGCGCCTGTCGGCCAACTGGATGGCCGCCGCCGGTCATCCGGGCGAGGATGCCGCCCTCTACGATACGGTCAAGGCGGTGGGCATGGCGCTGTGCCCGCAGCTCGGCATTGCTATCCCGGTGGGCAAGGATTCCCTGTCGATGAAGACCGTCTGGCACACGGGCGACCGCGAGCAGGTGATGAGCGCGCCGCTGTCGCTGATTGTCTCCGCCTTCGCCCCGGTACTGGACGTGCGCCAGACCCTCACCCCGCAACTGCGTACCGACCAGGGCGATAGCGATCTCATCCTCATCGACCTGGGACGCGGCCAGAATCGTCTGGGCGGTTCGGCGCTGGCCCAAGTCTATGGCCAGCTCGGCGATACGCCGCCGGATCTGGACGATGCCGCCGATCTCAAGCGCTTCTTCACCGCCATCCAGGCGCTCAACGCCGCCGGGCGCATCCTCGCCTACCATGACCGTTCCGACGGCGGCCTGCTGGCCGTGCTCGCCGAGATGATGTTCGCCGGCGGCTGCGGCGTCTCGGTGCTGCTCGACGATCTGGGGGATGAGCCGCTGGCCGCCCTGTTCACCGAGGAGCTGGGAGCAGTACTCCAGGTGCCGGCACGCGAGCGCGAAGCGGTGCTGGCCTGCCTCAGGGACTGCGGCCTGGCCGCATGCAGCCACGTCATCGGCACGGTCAATGGCGACGACCGCCTGATCGTGCGCCACGACGGCCGGGTGATCCTGGACGAGGCCCGGGTCACGCTGCGCCGGCTGTGGTCCGAGACCAGCTACCGCATGCAGGAGCTGCGCGACAACCCAGAATGCGCTCGCCAGGCTTTCGCAGCGCTGGCGGATGCTGCCGATCCTGGCCTGAGGCCGAAGTTGACCTTCGATCCCGCGCTCGATGTGGCCGCACCCTACATCGGCCGCGGGGCGCGGCCGCGGGTGGCGGTGCTACGCGAACAGGGGGTGAACGGCCAGGTGGAGATGGCGGCGGCCTTCGACCGCGCCGGCTTCATGGCCGTGGACGTGCACATGAGCGATATCATCGCCGGCCGGGTGAGCCTCGCCGACTTCCAGGGGCTGGCCGCCTGCGGCGGCTTCTCCTACGGCGATGTGCTGGGGGCGGGCGGCGGCTGGGCCAAGTCGATCCTGTTCAACGCCCGCGCCCGCGACGAGTTTGCCGCCTTCTTCGCCCGCGGCGACAGCTTCGGTCTGGGGGTGTGCAACGGCTGCCAGATGATGTC
Source organism: Candidatus Competibacteraceae bacterium (assembly GCA_035575095.1). Lineage (GTDB taxonomy): Bacteria > Pseudomonadota > Gammaproteobacteria > Competibacterales > Competibacteraceae > DATLYF01. The sequence goes on along the minus strand of DATLYF010000151.1, from coordinate 11,486 downwards.
GCAGCTCAAGGATATGATCCCCGGCGCCGAGCACTGGCCGCGCTTTCTGCGCAACAAGGTGGAGCAGTACGAGGCGCGCCTTTCCCTGGTAGAGGTGCTGGACTCACCCTCGCTGTTCTTCGCCGGCATGGTCGGCTCGGTGATTCCGGTGGCGGTGGCCCACGGCGAGGGCCGTGCCTGCTTCGCCCAGGCCGGAGGTGCCCGCAAGATCCTGGACGAGGGGCTGGTGGCGCTGCGTTTCGTCGACAACCGTCACCGCCCCACCGAGATCTATCCGGCTAACCCCAACGGTTCGCCGTTGGGCATCACCGGTCTGACCACTGGCGACGGCCGCTTCACCATCATGATGCCGCACCCGGAGCGGGTGTTCCGCACCGTGCAGCTGTCCTGGCGCCCCGACGGCTGGGGCGAGGACAGCCCGTGGCTACGCATGTTCCGCAACGCGCGCCTGTGGCTGGGATGACACCAGCACGCCCCTGGTGGTGAACCTGGAATGACGCCTTTCGGTTGGACCGAACGCAACCCATGGGTTAAGGTGGGAACGATATCGTGTCCGACCGGAAGTTGCAGTGACCAGAAAGACCGATAGCGAGACCTTCCCCACACCCGCTCTTGCTCCACCGCCCTTGCCCGCACCGTCGGCGCGCTGGGCGTTGTTCCTGGACGTCGACGGCACGCTGCTCGAGCTGGCACCGACGCCCGCTGCGGTGCGCGTCGATCCCGAGCTGATCGAGCTGCTGAGCCGGCTGCACGAGGCCCTGCAGGGTGCGCTGGCCCTGATCAGCGGTCGCGCGCTGCCCGATATCGACCGCCTCTTCGCGCCGCTGCGGCTCAATGCCGCCGGCCAGCATGGCCTAGAGCGGCGCGGCGCCGACGGCAACTCTGTCAGGATCACGGCCGATGCAGTGCTGACCGCCGAAATCCGGCGGCGGGCACGCGCGCTGGCCGCCGCTCACCCGGGGGTGCTGCTGGAGGACAAGGGCGGTTGTCTGGCGTTGCACTACCGTGCCCGTCCCGAACTGGCGGCTGCACTGGCCGATGCCTGCTGCGCCGTCGTCGCCGCCAGCGCCGGGCTCTACGAGTTGCAACCCGGCCACTGCGTCTACGAGCTCAAGCCGGCCGGGGCCGATAAGGGCCAGGCGGTGGAGGCTTTCCTCGCCGAAGCGCCCTTCGCCGGCCGACTGCCGGTGATGGTGGGCGATGATCTGACCGACGAGCACGCCTTCGCCAGCGTCAACCGCCTGGGCGGGATCAGTGTGCGGGTGGGGACGCGCAGTCCCTCGGCAGCCTGTCACGTCCTGCCACAGCCTGCCGCGGTGCACCACTGGCTGGCGCAAGTGCTCGACCGTCTCACCAGGCCGACTTGAGATAAGGAGGTAGCATGGCACACGATAACGACCTCAACCTGGGCATGGTGGGCAACGGCACGGTGAGCGCGCTCATCGACCGCAGCGCCCGCGTGGTGTGGATGTGCCTGCCCCAGTTCGATGGCGATCCGGCCTTCTGCGCATTGCTCGAGCCGCGACAGGAGGCTGCGGGATTCTGGTCCATCGAGCTGGAGGACCTGGCCCACTGTGAACAGCGCTACCTAGACAACACCGCCATCCTTGTCACCCGCCTCAGCGATCGTAACGGCGGCTGCGTGGAGATCACCGATTTCACGCCGCGCTACCGCCAGTTCGGCCGCTTCTACCATCCGGTCATGCTGGTGCGCCGCTTGGTGCCGGTCAGCGGCGCGCCACGGCTGCGGGTACGGCTGCGGCCGCTGGCCGATTACGGCGCACGGGTGCCGGAGCGCACCTGGGGCAGCAACCACGTGCGCTTTCTCCTGTCGGCGCAGACCATGCGCCTGACCACCGATCTATCCCTGCCGCTGCTGCTGCAGGAGCTACCCTTCGTGCTGGAGCGGCCGGTGTCGCTGGTGTTCGGCCCCGACGAGACGCTGACCCAGGCGGTGGAGAGCTTCGTACGCGATGCCTACGAGAATACGGTGAGCTACTGGCATGAGTGGGTGCGCGCGCTCAACATCCCGCTGGAATGGCAGGATGAGGTGATCCGCGCCGCCATCACCCTCAAGCTGTGCCAGTTCGAAGGCACCGGCGCCATCGTCGCCGCCATGACCACCTCCATTCCCGAGGCGCCGCACACGCCGCGCAACTGGGACTACCGCTACTGCTGGCTGCGCGATGCCGCCTTCGTGGTGCGCGCCCTCAACCGGCTCGGGGCGACGCGCACCATGGAGGAGTACCTGCGCTACATCTTCAACATCGCCAGCGGCCCCGGTGAGCTGCAGCCGGTGTACGGCATTACCTACGAGGCGGTGCTGGCCGAGCGTACCCTCGACAGCCTCGGCGGATACCGCGGCATGGGCCCGGTGCGGGCCGGCAATCTGGCTTATCTGCAACGCCAGCACGATGTCTACGGTAGCGTGATCCTGGCCTCCACCCAGTTGTTCTTCGACCGGCGCCTGACCCACCCCGGCGACGCCCAGACCTTCGCCCGCCTGGAGCCCCTGGGGCAGGTGGCGGAACGCCTGCACGACCAGCCCGACGCTGGGCTCTGGGAATATCGCGGGCGCAGCAACGTACACACCTATTCCAGCATGATGTGCTGGGTCGCCTGCGATCGTCTGGCCAAGATCGCTCAGCGCCTGGGGCTGGGCGAGGCCTCCGCCCGCTGGCGCATCAGTGCCGACGGTATCCGCGAAGGTATCCTTGCCCGCGCCTGGAGCGAGCGCCGCCGCAGCTTCGTCGACAGCGCCGCCACCGAGGCCCTGGATGCCAGCCTACTGTTCATGGCCGACGTCGGTTTCATCGGCGCCGACGATCCCCGTTTTCGCGCCACGGTGGAGGCCATAGGCCGTGAACTCAAGCGCGGCGATTATCTGTTCCGCTATGTGGCGGCCGATGACTTCGGCCATCCCGAGACCGCCTTCACCATCTGCAGCTTCTGGTATGTCGATGCCCTGGCCGCCATCGGCCGCCGCGAGGAGGCGCGCGAGCTGTTCCAGCACCTGCTCGGCCGCCGTAATCACCTGGGGCTGCTGTCCGAAGACCTGGACCCGCAGAGCGGCGAGCTGTGGGGCAATTACCCGCAGACCTACTCGCTGGTCGGTCTGATCAACTCCGCCATGAAGCTTAGCCGGGCTTGGGAGGATGCCGTATGAAACCGAGACGCCTGGTGATCGTATCCAACCGCGTGGCGCTGCCCGACGAGCAGCGCCCGGGCGGGCTGGCCCTGGCCATGCGCGCCGCCTTGCGCGAGACCGGTGGCATCTGGTTCGGCTGGAGCGGGCGGATCTGCGACGACGGCGAGGCCAAGCCGCGGATCAAACCGGTGGACAACCTGCTCTATGCCACCCTGGACCTCGGTCAGCGCGACTTCAACGAGTACTACAAGGGCTTCGCCAACCGTACCCTATGGCCGCTGTTCCATTACCGTCCGAGCCTGGTGGATTACAATCGCCAGATCTACGCCGGCTATCTGCGCGTCAACGAGTTGTTCGCCGATCACCTGGCGCGCTTGCTGGAGCCGGACGACCTGGTCTGGGTGCACGACTATCACCTCATCCCCCTGGCCGACGCCCTGCGCCGGCGCGGTGTCGGCTGCCGCATCGGCTTTTTCCTGCATATCCCGTTCCCGGCGGCGGATCTATTCATCGCCCTGCCCAAGCACCGCGAACTGTTCCAGTCGCTGAGCGCCTACGATCTGCTCGGCTTCCAGACGCGCCGCGATCTGCACGCCTTCCACGACTATGTCCAGTTCGAGGTGGGCGCGCAGATCGCAGCGGACGGCACGGTACTCCTGGCGGGCGGACGCGAGCTGCGCGCCGGCGTGTTCCCCATCAGCATCGACACCGCCCAGGTGGAGCGCGATGCGCTGACCGCCGTCGGCAGCCTGCAGGCCAGGCGCCTGCAGGAAAGCCTGCAGGGGCGGGCGCTGGTAATCGGCGTCGACCGCCTCGACTACAGCAAGGGGCTGACCCAGCGCTTCACCGCATTTGGCCAATTCCTGAAGCAAGCGGCTCGCTTTCGCGGCCGTATCTCCTTTCTGCAGATCGCGCCGCCGTCGCGCAGCGAAGTGCCGGAATACCGCGAGATGCGCCGCAGCCTGGAGCGTCTGGCCGGCGCCATCAACGGCGCTTATGCCGAGGCCGACTGGGTGCCGATCCGCTATGTCAACAAAAGCTACCCGCAATCCACTTTGCTCGGGTTTTACCGGCTGGCGCGGGTCGGCCTGGTGACGCCGCTGCGCGATGGTATGAACCTGGTGGCCAAGGAGTACGTCGCCTGTCAACGCCCAGAGGACCCGGGTGTGCTGGTGCTGTCACGCTTCGCCGGAGCGGCGCAAGAGCTGGACGGCGCGCTCAAGGTCCATCCCTTCGATACCGACGACATGGCCGAGGCCATCCGCCGTGCCCTGGAGATGCCGCTGGAGGAGCGCCGCCAACGCTGGCAGGCGATGATGGATGTGCTGCGCCGCCAGGACATCACCGCCTGGCGGAGCGCCTTCCTGCAGGAGCTGGCCGCCGTGCCCGTCCAGCCAGCGCCGGCCAGGGAGGGTGCGGAAACCGTTCCGGTTGCGGAAGACGTCTAGCCGACCGCCCTGGTCACAGCACGCCGGGCAGGCGGCGCGCCAGTTCGGTCCTGCCCCGTACGCTCGGCAGCACGGCACGCGAGTCACGGCTACAGCGCAGCCAGTCGCGTTGTAGGAACGCCTGCAGCAGGGCCGCGCCCAGGGCGCCGCCGAGGTGGGGGCGGTGCTCGCTCCAGTCCGCACAGGGGCAGGCGAAACGGCGGCGCCGGCTGCGCACGACGGCCAGGTCCACCCCCAACTCGCGCAACCAGTCCTGGCCGGAAGGGCTGACCTCGTAGCCCTCGCCGCGCTCCATCAAGTAGCCTGCCGCCAGCAGGCGCTCTAACAGGCGCACGCCCAGCTCGCCGGCCAGATGGTCGTAGCAGGTGCGGGCATAGCGCAGCTCTGCCGGAGTGCGGCGCGAGCGCGGCTGGGCCCGGCTCTGGGCGCGTCCTTGGGCCAGCACCGCCAGAGATTCGATGACGCGGGCCACCTCGGGATTGGCCAGGCGGAAATAGCGATGGCGGCCCTGGCGTTCCATCGCCAGCAGACCGGCGTCCACCAGCTTGGCCAGGTGCTGGCTGGCCGACTGGGCCGAAATGCGGGCGCGGTAGGCCAGTTCACCGGCGGGCCGGGCGCGGCCATCCAGAAGGGTCCACAGCATTGCGGCGCGGGCGCTGTCGCCGATCAGGGCGGCGATGCCGGCGATATCCGGTTCTGCATCCATGGTTCATGACCAGGTGAAACGTCACTGTAAGTATAGCCGGATAAGCTGGCAGCAGTGAGGCCGAGGCCAGGGCGTCCGCCTCAGATCGGTTTCACCGACACCCACTCGCCCTGGAAGCGCGGCGCCACCCGGGGTTGTTCGGGCATGCCCTGGTCGATCTCTTCCACGGTCACCAGCAGCACGCCGCTCATCTTGGGCAGCATGGATTTCTTCACCTCCATGCGCAGCTCGCCCTGGTCGGGCAGGCGTCCTACCAGATAGGGCCGCTCATCGCCGGCAGGCTTGACCCACAGCAGACAGGCCTGGCGGGGCTGGAGCTGCATGCTCTTCATCGCCTTGATGCGCAGCAGACCCATGTTGTCGTTGGCGCTGATCAGCCACATCGGCTGGCCGGTCTGCAGGTCGCTCAGCACCCCGGCCCAGCTGGTGGTGGGGCGGTTGAGTTGCACCAGCAGCACCAGGGCCAGCGCCGCTGCCGCCACACCGCTGCCAAGGCTGAGCGCGTGCCAGAAGCCGAGACGCTGGTACCAGGGCTGGCGCTCTGCCTGCACCGTTCCGAACAGCCGCCGCGCGAGTGCCGACCAGATCTGGGGCGGCGGCTCCACTGGCGACGGTTGCAGGCTCTCCTGCAGGCGCTGCTCCCACTCCCGCACGTGCTTGCGCAGGCGCGGATGGGCGGCCAGCAAGCCTTCGAAGCGGCGCCGAGCGCGGCCGCGCAGGGTGCCGAGCACGTATTCCGCGGCCAGACGCTCGGCCAGTTGCGGGTCGTGGTATCTCATAGCTTATCCAGACACTGCTTCAAGCGCATCAGCCCCCGCCGGATCCAGGACTTCACCGTACCCAGCGGGGCCTGTAGCCGCAGCGCCAGCTCCTCATGAGTGAGATCATGGAAATAGGCCAGCGTCACAGCCTGCCGCTGGCTGTCCTCCAGCGTCCGCAGGCAGCGGTGCAGGGCTGCGGCGTCGGAGGCGGCGGCCGCGAGCTGCTGCGGTCCGGGCGTATCACTGGCGAGCCAGGGCAGTTCCTCTACCTGCGCGTCACCCTGGGGCCGGCTGGCGGCGCGGCGCATCAGGTCGATGGTCTGGTTGCGCGCGATGCTGCCCATCCAGGTCAGCGGCTGTGCCAGATCGGCGCGGAATTCGCCGGCATTGCGCCAAATCTTCATGTAGGCCTCCTGCAACGCCTCGCTGGCCAGCTCCGGGTCTTTAACCATACGCAGCACCAGGCCGTACAGATGCGCGGCGCTCTGCCGATACAGGCGTTCGAAGGCCTGGCGGTCGCCGAGGGCGCAGCGCGCCAGCAGATCGGCCAGTTGCTCGGGGCTGTCACGCATCCGTGTGCGCTCCTGGCGGTTCAGGGCAGGCCGGCGAGACGCCTGAGGCGGCGCAGGTAGCGCTGCTCGTCGGGGGCGAGGCCGCTGCGGCTGGCTTCCCACAGGGTCTCGCCCAGAGCTTCCATCATGCGGTGCTCGGCCTCGTGGGCGTCACCGACGCGCCGGCACAGCGCCTGGTAGACCTCGAGGATGCCAGCCGGACGCTGCACGCCGAGCTGTTCCTGGATGGCGATGTGCATGCCCATGTGCAGGAAGGGATTGGTCTCGCCCATCTCCGGCAGCCAGTCACGCTCCAGGGCGCGCTCGGGGTCGGTGAGCAGGGCGTGGTATTCGGGATGCTGGGCGATGACCTGGGCGATCAGGCTCTCCAGGGGCTCCAGCGCCTCGCCGCCCAGGTGCTTGCGCCAAACCTCGCAGAAGAAGCGCCGCAGCTGGTCGCGGTCCTGTCCGAACAGCATGAGGGGATCACTCGCTCTTGTCGGGATATTCACAGAGATCGTACACCACGCAGGAGCCGCAGCGCGGCTTGCGGGCGATACAGGTGTAGCGACCGTGCAGGATCAGCCAGTGGTGGGCGTCGCGCTTGAATTCCACCGGCACCACCTCCAGCAGCTTCTCCTCCACCGCCCGTACGTCCTTGCCTGGGGCCAGGCCAGTGCGGTTGGCGACGCGAAAGATGTGGGTATCGACGGCGATGGTGGGCTCGCCGAAGGCGGTGTTGAGGATGACGTTGGCGGTCTTGCGCCCCACTCCAGGCAGGGCCTCCAGGGCGGCACGATCGCGCGGCACCTGGCCGCCGTAGCGTTGCACTAGGATCGCGCAGGTCTTGAGGATGTTGACCGCCTTGGTGTTGTATAAGCCGATGGTCTTGATGTATTGCTTCAACCCGTCCTCGCCCAGGGCGAGGATCGCTTCTGGGGTGTTGGCCACCTGGAACAGCTTGGCCGTGGCCTTGTTGACCCCCTTGTCGGTGGCCTGGGCAGAGAGCATCACCGCGATCAGCAGCTCGAACGGCGTCGAGTGATGGAGTTCGGTGGTGGGCGCGGGATTGTGCTCGCGCAGCCGGGCAAAGAACTGGTGGATGTGCTCGGGCTTCATGGCCGGGCATGATAGCCCAAGCGCCCCCTGTCTTTCAGCCCTCGACCGAAGGCCGTAGCGCCCGCGCCGCCAGGACGCGCCGGCGGCGAGCGTCGAGCACGTTCTTCAGGGCGATCAGCAGCCCCAGGCCGATGAATGCCCCGGGGGGTAAGATGGCCAGCAGGAAGCCACGGTACTCGTGAAACACCTGCACGGTCCAGCCGCGCGCCGCCTCGCCGAACATGAGCTGGGCCTGGGCCAGCAGCGTGCCCTGGCCGAGCAGCTCGCGCAAGCCGCCGAGCAGTACCAGCACCAGGGTGAAGCCCAGGCCGATGGCCAACCCGTCGACGGCGGCGCGCAGCGGATCGTGTTTGGAGGCGAAGGCCTCGGCGCGGCCGATGACGCAGCAGTTGGTGACGATGAGCGGGATGAAGATGCCGAGCACCGCGTGCAGCGGGTGCAGGAAGGCGTTCATGGCCAGCTCGATGGCGGTGACGAAGCAGGCGATGATCATCACGAACACCGGGATGCGCACCTCTGGCCATACCCACTGCCGGATCAGCGACACGGTGACGTTGGAGGCCAGCAACACCAGGGTAGTGGCCAGCCCCAGGCCGAGGCCGTTGATCACGTTGCTGGACACCGCCAGCAGCGGGCACAGGCCGAGCAGTTGCACGAAGCCGGTGTTGTTGTGCCAGAGACCGTCGGCGAGGATGCGGCTGTAGGCAGGTGTGCTCATCGCTGGATTCCGCCTGGCGGGCTGCGTTCGCGATCAGGGGAGCGCTGGAACAACACCTCCCGGTGCTCGCGCAGGTAGACCAGAAAGCGGCGCACCGCCCCCACCACGGCGCGCGGGGTGATGGTGGCGCCGGTGAACTGATCGAACTGGCCGCCGTCTTTCTTCACCTTCCAGCCGCCCTCGGCAGGGTCGCTCAGCGACTTGCCGGTGAAGCCGAGGATCCAATCGGAGCGGCCGGCCTCGATCTTGTCGCCCAGGCCCGGCGTTTCCTTGTGTCCCAGCACCCGCACCCCGGCCAGGGTGCCATCGGCGTTCACCGCTACCAGCAGGCGAATGGCGCCACTGTAGCCATCGGGTGCCACCAGGGTGGCGAGCAGGGCCACTGGCTGGCCGTTGCGGTAGGCGCGGTACACGGTCACCGGCTGCTCCGTGCCGAACGCCGCGGGATCGCGGATCTCCAGGGTGTCGGCAGTCAGATCGTTGTCGTAGCGCTCTGCCGGCACCAACTCGTTGAGGTTGGCGAGTAGCGCCCGGCGGGCATTCTCGGCGACGATGGGGTGAGTCTGCTGGTAAGTGACCACCACCAGAGCGGTGCCGGCCAGGGCAAAGCCGGTGAGGATGCCGCCGGCCGTCAGCATGTTGCGCAGCGTCGGGTGCATGGGCATCCCTCAGCGCGCCCCGAATACCCGTGGCGGGGTCAGGTAGTCGATGGTGGGGGCGGCGATGTTCATCAGCAGCACGGCGAAGGCCACGCCGTCCGGGTAGCCGCCGAAGGTACGGATCAGATAGGTGACGAGCCCCACCCCGGCGCCGTAGATCAGCCGCCCGCGCGGCGTAGTGCTGGCCGAGACTGGATCGGTGGCGATGAAGAAGGCGCCGTAGATGGCGGCACCGCTGAAGACGTGCAACCAGGGTGAGGCGTAGCGCTGCGGATCGAGCAGGAAGAACAGGGCGGCGCTGGCCGCCAGTGCGCCCAGCATGCCGGCCGGGATGCGCCAGTCGGCGGTGCGGTTCAGGCACAGCCACAGCCCGCCGGCGAGAAAGCCCAGGCTGACCCACTCCCAACCCTGGCCGCCGACCAGGCCGAACACCGGGCTGCTGCGGATCTGGCTCCAGGACTGGCCGAGCCCGAGCTGGGTGCGCAGCGTATCCAGGGGCGTGGCGCCGCTCAGCCCATCGACCCCGGCCGGCATGCTGCCGCCAAAGATGATGCGCAGCGTTTCGACCAGGCCCGGGGCGTGTTCGGTCAGGCCCAGCGGCGGCAGCCAAGTACTCATCTCCAAGGGGAAGGAGACGAGCAGGGTGACATAGCCCACCATGGCCGGGTTGAAGGGGTTATAACCCAGCCCGCCGTAGAGCTGCTTGGCCACGACGATGGCCATCAGCACCCCCAGGGTGGTCAGCCACCAGGGAGCCAGCGGCGGCAGAGCGGCGCCCAGCAGCCAGGCCGTGACCAGGGCGCTGCCGTCGGCCAGAAAGCGCCCCACCGGCTTGCCGCGCAGGGCCAGCATGGCGGCCTCGGCGGCCAGGGCCACGGCGCTGGCGAGCAGGATGTTGACCAGCACTCCCCAGCCGAAGAACCACACCAGGGCGGCGAGACCGGGGAGCATGGCGTACAGCACCCGGCGCATCACCCGGCCGACGCTGGCCGCTGCCGGGACATGGGGCGAGGAAACGGTGACGAAGCGCATGGCGGTTCAGTGCTCTGCGCTGCGGGGGCTGTCGCCGCCGCTGCCAGGCGCGGGTTCGCTGGCGGCCGCGGCGGCCTTTCTGGCCTTGGCCTTGGCCTTGGCCAGGGCGGCCTCGATAGCAGCCTTCTTCGGGTCGCTGGCGCCGGCAGTCTCGCGCTCGGCGCTCACCGCCTCTTTCTTCTTGCGCAGCTTGGCGGCGCGCTCTTCCTGCTCCCGCTCCAGGCGCTCCTGGCGGGCGGTGTGACGGGTTCGCGCCAGCTCGGCCTTTTCCTTCTCCCGCTCGCGTGCCCAGATTTCGCTTTTGGCGTAACGGTAGTACTGCACCAGGGGGATGTGGCTGGGACACACCGCCGCGCAGCAGCCGCACTCGATGCAGTCAAACAGGTGGTAATCCTGGACCTGGTCGAAGTCCTTGGCCCGGGTATACCAGTAGAGCTGCTGCGGCAGCAGATGGGCCGGGCAAACCTCGACGCAGGCGGCGCAGCGGATGCAGGGCATGGGCTCCTCGGCCGGCGGCGCACCGCGCAGGGCGAGGATACAGTTGCTGCCCTTGACGATGGGCACGGCGTCGTGACTCAGCGTGAAGCCCATCATCGGTCCACCCATGATGAGCCGCCGCACCTCGGGCTGGTAGCCGCCGCACTGCGCCACCAGCTCGTTTACCGCAGTGCCGATCAGGGCTTCCAGCACCTGCGGCTCGCGAATGCCGTCGCCGGTGACGGTGACGTAGCGGGCGATCAGCGGCCGCCCGAACAGCACTGCCTCGTACAGGGCGTAGGCGGTAGCGACGTTGTGGCAGACGATGCCGAGATCGGCCGGCAGCCCGTGGCTGGGCACCTCCAGGCCGGTGAGGGCCTTGATGAGTTGCTTCTCGCCGCCGATGGGGTAGCGGGTCGGCAGCACCCTGAGCTCGATGCCGGCGGCGTCCGTGCCCGACTCGGCCAGCACCCGTTGCAAGGCGGCGCGGGCTTCGGGCTTGTTGTCTTCCACGGCGATGACGGCGCGCTGCGCCTGCAAGGCATGGCGCATGATGCGCAGGCCGGCGACGATCTCGGCGGCGCGGTCGCGCATCAGCATGTCGTCGCAGGTGATATAGGGCTCGCACTCGGCGCCGTTGAGCACCAGCAGCTCGATCGGCTTTTCCACCGCGGCGTTGAGTTTGACTGCGGTGGGGAAGGCCGCGCCGCCCAGGCCCACCAGGCCGCACTCGCGGGCGCGGGCGCGGATCGCGGCGGGCTCGCGGCGGGCCCAGTCGGGCAGCGGCGGCGGCAGCTCGGTCCACTGCTCCAGGCCGTCGCTGTCGATGACCAGGCAGGGCGCGGCCAGGCCGGAGGGATGGGCGAT
>DATLYF010000150.1:0-48863 GCA_035575095.1 Candidatus Competibacteraceae bacterium | reverse complement strand
CTCGGTGCACACCAGGCGGCGCACCTCGCTCATCGTCTCGCGCCCCACTTCACTCAGGCTGGCCGCTTCCTCCAGCCCCAGCGCCACCTGCCCGCCGGTCATGGCCAGATAGACATCGGCCAGGATCTCGGCATCCAGCAGTGCGCCGTGCAGGGTGCGCTGGGAATTGTCCACGCCGTAGCGCTTGCACAGAGCGTCCAGGGTATTGCGCTGGCCGGGGTGCAGTTGCCGCGCCAGAACCAGCGTGTCCAGCACCCGGCACAGATTCTCTAGGCCAGGGTGGGCGGGATCGTACAGCCGCAGCTCGTGGTTGAGAAAGCCGACGTCGAAGGCAGCGTTGTGGATGACCAGCTCGGCACCGTCGACGAAGGCCAGGAATTCGGCGGCAATGTCGGCGAAGCGCGGTTTGTCGGCCAGGAACTCGTTGCTGATGCCGTGCACCTGGATGGCCTCGGCGTCGATCTCCCGGTCCGGCTGCAGGTAATGATGGAAATGGCGGCCGCTGTGGCGGCGGTTGACCAGCTCCACGCAGCCGATCTCGATCACTCGGTGCCCTTGGGCTGGGTCCAGGCCGGTAGTTTCGGTGTCCAATACCACCTGTCGCAGCATATCAGCCTCCTTCGTGCGGCAGCGTCGCCAGCAATTCGTCGATGCCCTGGTGGGCGAGCGCATCGGCCTGTTCGTTCTCGCGATGGCCGCTATGCCCCTTGACCCAGCGCCACTCGACCTGCAGATGGCGCGCCACCGCCGCCTCCAGGCGCTGCCACAGGTCGGCGTTCTTCACCGGCTGGTTGTCGGCGGTCTTCCAGCCGCGTCGCTTCCAGTTGGGCAGCCATTCGCTGATGCCCTGTTGCAGATAGCGGGAATCGGTATGCACCACCACCCGGCAGGGCCGGTTCAGAGCCTCCAGGCCGCGGATGGCGGCCAGCAGCTCCATGCGGTTGTTGGTGGTGTCCGGTTCGCCGCCGTAGAGCGTTTTCTCGTGCTCCCGCCAGCGCAGCAGCACGCCCCAGCCACCGGGGCCGGGATTGCCGCGGCAGGCGCCGTCGGTAAAGATCTCGACCATATCCTCGTTCATTCCACTGCCTTGCGCGAGGTGCGATTGGCGATGCCCTGCGGCACCAGCGCCCGCCGTAGGCGCCAGCGCGGGCCGATCAGGGTGAGGGTGGAGACCCGTTTGCGCAGGATCAGAGCATAGATCGCCCCACCCCCCAGCCAGCCGCGCCCCCCCAAGTGCTCCAGCCAGTCCAAGCGCTGCAACAGGGCCGGCGAGGAGAAGGGCGGGCGGTAAAAGCCATAATACAGGTCTACCCGATCGTAGCCCTGCCCGGCCAGCCAGACGCTGACCTGGCGCGCGCCGAGGAAGCGGCTGCACCAGGGAGCGTCCCCGTTGCTCAGCAGACGTCGCGCCCCCCAGCTCGACAGGGGATTGAAGCCGAGCACCACGACATGCCCTTCGGGGATCAGCACCCGATCCACCTCGACCAGCACCGCCCGCGGTTCCGCCACGCACTCCAGGGTGTGGGGCAGCAGCACCACGTCCACGCTATCAGAGGCGATGGGCAGCAGCTCCGGCCGGGCCAGCAGATCAGGCGCGGCCACGGCAGGGTCGGGATCCCAGTCCAGTCGGTGGCGATGAGGGATGCGGCTCGCTGCCAGCAGGTCTGCGCTACAGGGCAGACCCAGTTGCAGGACATGATAGCCGAACAGGTTGGGCAGGATGTCTTCGAGCAGCTCCAGTTCGCTGGCCAGCAGCGAGCGCCCCAGGGGTTCTCGGTACCAGCGGCGCAACCCCTGCCAGCAGACCCGTTCCCAGCGGAGCTGGTTATGCTCTTGGAAAAACATTGCTACAATCGCTTCCGCCTTGCGCCGCAGCTTTAGCTAAGCTGTTGAACGATAGCGAGAACGCATCGTCGGTTCGTGCCCACTGGCGCCAGCGGCGCCAGCCCCCTGCAGCCCAGGGGGGGTGCTTTCAGGCGTTTACCTGAACCCCGAGGGAGCATGACGTATGAAATCCCAATCGGCAGCCGTGCTGCTGGCCGCGCTGCTGCTGGGGGCCTGCGCCTCCCCGCAGCCGCCGGTCGGTCAGGACCGGGAACCGCAACGCATCGCCGCCCGCAGCGGCACTACCCAGGGCAGCGTGTGGCAGCGCTTGCGCCGCCAATTACGTCTGGCTGACCAAGAGCATCCGCGCATCCAGGAGGAGCGCACCGAGCTCAGCCGCAAGCCGCGTTACATCCAGCAGGTGTCGGCGCGGGCCCAGCCATTCCTGCATTATATCCTGAGCGAGATGGACAGTCGGGACCTGCCGGCGGAGCTGGCGGTGATCCCCATGATCGAGAGCGGTTACCGGCCCGACGCCGTATCCCCCGGCCAGGCCGCCGGACTGTGGCAGATCCAGCCGGGCACCGCCCGGGTCCTGGGCCTGCGCATGGACCGCTGGTACGACGGCCGCAAGAGCGTGCCCGAGGCCACCGATGCTGCCCTGGACTACCTCGAGCGCTTGCACGAGCAGTTCGACGGCGACTGGCTGCTGGCCCTGGCCGCCTACAACGCCGGGGCCGGCACGGTGCAAAAGGCCATCGAGCGCAACCGCCGCGCCGGCAAGCCCACCGATTTCTGGAACCTGTCGCTGCCGGCCCACACCCGCGAGTACGTGCCGCGCATCATCGCCCTCTCCCAGATCATCGCCGCCCCCGATAGCTACGGGGTGAAGCTCACCGAGCTCGCCAACGTGCCCTATCTGGTGCCGGTGGACATCGGTCCCGGCGTGAACCTCAGCGCCGCCGCCGAGATCGCCGGCATCAGCGCCGAGCAGCTCCTGGCCTACAACCCGGCACTGAAGAGCGGGGTCACACCGCCGCAGGAGCCTGCCCAGTTGCTGCTGCCCAAGCCCTCGGCCGAGCAGTTGCAGGCGCGCGCCGCGGAGTTGTCGCGGCAGAGTGCAGTCGCTTCCCTGCCGGCCGATCATGCTATCGCACCCGCCGCCGGGGACGACCAGCGCCGTTATACAGTGCGCCGCGGCGACACCCTCGGCGCCATCGCCGAACGCCACGGCGTCAGCAGCCAGGAGCTGGCCGACTGGAACGGCCTGCGCCGCGGCACTCCGCTGCGTCCCGGCCAGCAGCTGGTGATCCTGGTCCAGCCACCTCGCTCCGGCTGAGTGCCCTTCAGCCGGCAGGCAGTGCCGCCAGTTCGAAGGCCGCTGCCAGCAGGGCACGAGTGTAGGGATGCTGCGGGGCGCTGAATAGCTGCGCCGCCTCGCCCTCCTCCACTACCCGGCCCTCCTTCATCACCAGCAGACGGTGGGACAGCGCCCGCACCACCCGCAGGTCATGGCTGATGAACAGATAGGCCAGACCGTGCCGGCTCTGCAGCTCGCGGAGCAGGGTCACGATCTGCGCCTGCACCGAGACATCCAGGGCACTGGTGGGTTCGTCTAGCACGATCAGCCGCGGTTCCAGCACCAGGGCGCGGGCGATGGCGATGCGCTGGCGCTGGCCGCCGGAGAACTCGTGGGGATAGCGCTCGCCCCAGGCCGGGTCCAGCCCCACCTCGGTCAGCGCCCGCGCCACCCGGGCCTCGCGCTCGGCCCGGGTGCGGCCCAAGCCGTGGGCCTCCAGACCCTCGGCGATGATGCTCCCCACCGACAAGCGCGGACTGAGGGAGCCGAACGGGTCCTGGAACACGATCTGCATCTGCCGGCGCAACGGCCGCAGGCGACGGCCACGGACGCCGTGCAGCGCTTGCCCGTCCAGGTAAATTTCGCCCCGGCTGGCGATCAGCCGCAGCAGCGCCAATCCCAGGGTGGTCTTGCCGGAACCGCTCTCCCCCACCACGCCCAGGGTCTCGCCGGCGCGCAGGCTGAGGCTGATACCGTCCACCGCCCGGATCTCCTGGATCACCTGCCCCAGCCAGTCGCGCCTGAGCGGAAAGCGGACCTGCAGGTTCCGGCAACGCAGCAGCTCGCCGTTCGCGTCGGGCGGCGGCAGCGGTGCGCCGCCGGGCTGGGCCGCCAGCAGCTCGCGAGTATAGGGATGGCGCGGTGTGGCGAAGATCTCCGCCACTGTATTCTGCTCGACGATCTCGCCGTGCCGCATCACGCACACCCGGTCGGCCAGCTTGCGCACGATGGCCAGATCGTGGGTGATGAACAGCACCGCCAGGCCGAGCCGCGCCCGCAGCTCCTCGAGCAGCGCCAGGATCTGCGCCTGGATGGTAACGTCCAGAGCGGTGGTCGGCTCATCGGCGATGAGCAGATCCGGCTCGTTGGCCAGGGCCATGGCGATCATCACGCGCTGGCGCTGACCGCCGGAGAGCTGGTGGGGATAGGCGGCGAGCCGCGATTCGGCCTCGGACAGGCCCACCAGGCGCAGCAGCTCCAGCACCCGTGCCCGTAGCGCCGGACCGCTGAGCCCGCGGTGCAGGGCCAGGGTCTCGCCGACCTGGCGTTCGATGGTGTGCAGGGGATTGAGCGAGGTCATGGGCTCCTGGAACACCATGCCCACCCGGTTGCCACGCACCCGGCGCAGGAGCTCCTCCGGGGCGCCGAGCAGTTCCTCGCCATGCAGCCGGATGCTGCCGGACGGATGCCAGGCCAGGGGATAGGGCAGGAGCTGCATTAGCGACAGGGCGGTAACGGACTTGCCGGAACCGCTCTCCCCGACCAGGGCCAGAGTCTCGCCGCGGTTCAGGGTGAAGGACACGCCGCGCACCGCGCGTACCTCGGCTGCACCGCGACCGAAGCTCACCGCCAGGTCGCGCACCTCCAGCAGCGGCGGTGCAGTGGTGCTCATACCAGCGGCTTGCGCGGGTCGAAGGCATCGCGCACCGCCTCGCCGACGAACACCAGCAGGCTCAGCATCAGCGCCACCGAGGTGAAGCCGGTCAGGGCCAGCCACGGCGCCTGCAGGTTGTTCTTGCCCTGGGCCAGCAGATCGCCGA
Source organism: Candidatus Competibacteraceae bacterium (assembly GCA_035575095.1). Taxonomy (GTDB): domain Bacteria; phylum Pseudomonadota; class Gammaproteobacteria; order Competibacterales; family Competibacteraceae; genus DATLYF01. The sequence continues at coordinate 43,919 of DATLYF010000150.1, read as the reverse complement.
GCGACGGCGCGCCCGGCGGCAGGCCGAGGCCGAGGAAGTCCAGGGCAGTGAGGGCGACGATGGAACTGGAGAGGATGAAGGGCATAAAGGTCAGGGTGGCGACCATGGCGTTGGGCAACACGTGACGCAGCATCACCCGCACGTCCGACAGCCCGAGGGCCTTGGCGGCGCGTACGTAGTCGAAGTTGCGGGCACGCAGGAACTCGGCGCGCACCACTCCGACCAGCCCGGTCCAGCTGAACAGCAGCAGCACAGCGAGCAGAGTCCAAAAGCCCGGCACCACCACGCTGGAGACGATGATGAGGATGAACAGCTGCGGCAGCCCGCTCCAGATCTCCAGAAAGCGCTGAAAGAGCAGATCCAGCCAACCGCCGAAATAGCCCTGCACGGCGCCGGCCGCCACGCCGATCAGCGACGAGGCCAGGGTCAGCAGCAGGCCGAACAGCACCGAGAGGCGAAAGCCGTAAATCAGCCGTGCGACCACATCGCGCCCCTGGTCGTCGGTACCCAGCCAGTGCCAGCCCGAGGGTGGCGCTGGCGCCGGCACCGGCAGCGCCTGGTCCACGGTGTCGTAGCGAAAACGCACCGGCGGCCACAACATCCAGCCGCGGGCCTCGATCAGCTCGACCAGGGCCGGATCGCGGTAGTCGGCGGTGCTGGGGAAAATGCCGCCGAACTCGGTTTCCGGATAGTCTCTGAGCACCGGAACATACCAGCGCTGCTCGAAGCGCACCACGAGCGGGCGGTCGTTGGCGATGAACTCGGCGCCCAGGGTGAGGGCGAACAGCCCGAGGAACAGCCACAACGACCACCAGCCGCGGCGGTTGGTGCGCAAGCGGGCGAGGCGGCGGCGAGTGATGGGCGAGAGCCGCATGGTATCAGCCCTCCCGCGTCTCGAAGTCGATGCGCGGATCGACCCAGTGGTAGGTGAGATCGCTCAGCAGGTTGAGCAGCAGCCCGATCAGCCCAAACACATATAGGGTGCCGAACATCACCGGATAGTCGCGCCGAGTCACCGCCTCGAAGCCAAGCAGCCCCAACCCGTCCAGGGAGAAGATCACCTCGATCAGCACCGAGCCGGTGAACAGCATGCCCACCAGCGCCGCCGGAAAGCCGGCGATGACCAGCAGCATGGCATTGCGGAACACATGGCCGTAGAGCACGCGGCGCTCGGACAGGCCCTTGGCGCGGGCGGTGAGCACGTACTGCTTGTGGATCTCCTCGAGGAAGGCGTTTTTGGTGAGCAGAGTGAGTTGAGCGAAGCCGCCCACCACCATGGCCGTCACCGGCAGGGTGATGTGCCACAGATAATCGAAGATGCGCGCCGGCCAGCTCAGCTCGTCCCAGTCGTCTGAGGTCAGCCCGCGCAGTGGGAACCAATCGAGGTAGCGGCCGCCGGCAAACACGACGATGAGCAGGATGGCAAAGAGGAAGCCAGGGATGGCGTAGCCAACGATGACCGCGCCGCTGGAGAGCACATCGAAGCGCGAGCCGTCATGTACTGCCTTGGCGACACCCAAGGGGATCGAGACCAGGTAGATGAACAGCGTGCTCCACAAGCCCAGCGAGATGGACACCGGCAGCTTCTCCAGCACCAGCGCCAACACCCCCTGGCTGCGGTAATAGCTCTGGCCAAGATCGAAGGTGAGGTAGTTCTTCAGCATCAGCCAGAAGCGCTCGTGAGCCGGCTTGTCGAAGCCGAACTGGCGCTCGATCTCGGCGATGAACTTGGGATCCAGACCCTGGGCACCGCGATAGCGCCCGCTAGCCGCCGTCCCCGGCGCGGCCGATGAGACGGCCGTGGCAGCGGCGGTCTCGCCCCCGGCCCCGGCGAAACGCGCGGTGGCCGATACCGCGCTACCACGCAGCTCGGCCAGCAACTGCTCCACCGGCCCGCCGGGCGCGATCTGCACGATGACGAAGTTGGTGGCGATGATGCCCAGCAGGGTCAGCGGGATCAGCAGCAGGCGACGCAGGATGTAGGCGTACATGCGCACCCAGCCTACTGGCTTGCACCCTCGGCCCGGGTCGCACCCTTGCCCAAGGCGGCGACCTTCGCCGCATCCACCCACCAGGTGTTGAGCGACACCCCCTGCCGGGGGATCACCGCGGGCCGACCAAACTTGTCCCAGTAGGCGATGCGATCAACGTTGCTGTGCCAGTGAGGAATGACGTAGTAGTGCCACTGCAGCACCCGGTCCAGGGCACGAGTGTGGGCCACCAGAGAGGGGCGGTCGGGGGCGGTGACGAGGCTTTCGATGAGCCGATCGACGACTGGATTCTTGATACCGATCAGATTGCGCCCGCCGGGCTGGTCGGCCGCGTTGGATCCCCAGAACTCGCGCTGTTCGTTGCCAGGCGACTGGGACTGGCCCCACACGGCTACGGTCATGTCGAAGTCGTAGTCGTTGAGGCGGTTGATGTACTGGGCGCTGTCCACCGTGCGCACCCGCGCCTCGATGCCGAGCCGCTCCAGGTTCTTGGCAAACGGCAGCGTGACTCGCTCGAAGCTCGGATCATCCAGCAGGATCTCGAAGCTGAAGGGCTGGCCGGCGGCATCGACCAGCTTACGCTCTTTGAAGGTCCAGCCGGCCTGCTGCAACAGTTCCAGCGCCTGGCGCAGGTTGTCGCGCAGGCCGTTGGGTGGATTGGCCACCGGCGGCTGATACTCCCGGGTAAAGACCTCGGGCGGCAGCTCGGCTTTGAACGGTTCCAGGATCTTCAGCTCCTCCGCCGAGGGCAGGCCGGTGGCGGCCAGCTCGGAGTTGTCGAAGAAGCTACGGGTGCGGATGTACTGGCCGTAGAACAGGTTCTGGTTGCTCCACTCGAAGTCGAACGCCAGCCCCAGCGCCTGGCGCACCCGCCGGTCCTGGAACAGCGGCCGGCGCAGATTGAAGGCATAGCCCTGCATGCCGGTGGTGCGCTGGTGACGCAGCTCCTCGCGCTTGACCCGGCCGTCGCGGACGGCGGGGAAGTCGTAGGCCGTGGCCCAGTTCTTGGCGATACGCTCGGCGCGCCAATCGTAGGCGCCGGCCTTGAACGCCTCCAGCGCCACGGTCTCGTCGCGGTAGTAGTCGTAGCGGATGCGCTCGAAGTTGTACTGACCGCGGTTGACCGGCAGCTTCCATCCCCAGTAGCCGTCGTCGCGCCGATAGGCCACGTAGCGTCCGGGCTCGAAACGTTCGATGCGGTACGGGCCGCTGCCCACCGGCACCTCCAGGGTGGTGGCCTCGAAGTCGCGCTGCCCCCACCAGGCCCTGGAGAGCACCGGCAACTGCCCCATGATCAATGGCAGTTCGCGGTTGTCCCGCGTGGAGAAGACAAAGCGCACCCGCCGTTCGCCCTGCTTCTCGGCGCGCTCCACGTTGGCGTAGTAGAAGCGGTAGAGGGGCGCGCCTCGGGTCTTGAGGATCTCGAAGGAGAAAATCACGTCGTCGGCGGTGACCGGGCTGCCGTCGTGGAAGCGCGCCTCAGGGCGCAGCTCGTAGGTGACGGCGGAACGGTCGGGAGCGATCTCGATGCTCTCGGCGAGCAGGCCGTACTCGCTGAACGGCTCGTCCAGGCTCTGGGTGGTGAGGGTCTCGAACAGGAAGCCGATGCCGGCGGCAGGCTGGCCCTTGATGCTGAAGGGATTGAAGGTGTCGAAGCCGCCGAGGGTGGCCAGTTTCACCTCCCCACCCTTGGGGGCATCGGGATCGACATAATCGAAGTGCTTGAAATCGGCCGGATACCTGGGTTCGCCGTGCAGGGCCAGGCCGTGCACCGGGCCACTGCCCTCGGCCTGTAGCGGGCCGGCCGGGAACAGGGCGAGGATGCTCAGGCACAGGGCGAAGACGGGGCGATAGAAAGTCATTGGCGGTCCTTTGGCATCCGAGTCTAGAATGCGAGTTTTCCTAGACGATACCAAAATCACACAGGAGTTCACCAATATGGGCTTTCTCGCCGGTAAGCGCGCCCTCATCGTGGGGCTGGCCAGCAACCGTTCCATCGCCTGGGGCATCGCCCAGGCCATGCACCGGGAGGGCGCGGAGCTGGCCTTCAGCTATCAGAACGACAAGCTGAAATCGCGGGTCGAGAGCATGGCCGCCGAGTTGGGCAGCCACCTCACCATGCCTTGCGACGTGGCCAGCGACGAGCAGATCCAGGCCATGTTCGACACCCTGCGCAAACACTGGGACGGCCTGGACATCATCGTCCACTCGGTCGCCTACGCCCCGGGCGAGGCGCTGGAGGGGCGCTTCATCGACGGCGTCAACCGGGAGAACTTCCGTATCGCCCACGATATCAGCTCCTACAGCTTCGCCGCCCTGGCCAAGGCCGGTTATCCGCTGATGCAGGGGCGCAAAGGGGCACTGCTGACCCTGACCTACCTGGGTGGGGTGCGCTCGGTGCCCAACTACAACGTCATGGGCCTGGCCAAGGCCAGCCTGGAATCCTGCGTGCGCTATCTGGCCCAGGATCTGGGGCCGGAGGGCATCCGCGTCAACGCCATCTCCGCCGGCCCCATCCGCACCCTGGCTGCCTCCGGCATCAAGAACTTTCGCAGGATGCTGGAGGCCTTCGAGCAGGCTGCCCCCAGCCGTCGCTGCGTGACCATCGAGGAAGTGGGTAACGTGGCCGCCTTCCTCTGTTCCGATCTGGCCTCTGGCATCACCGGCGAGATCACCTATGTGGACGGTGGCTTCAACACCATCGCCATGGCCAGTCTGTAATCCGTATCACAGCCGATCCGTGAAGGTTCGCACCTCGGCGCGCGTGCGCAGGCTCTTGAGAAAGGCCTCGAATTCGCCGCCGCCGAGCTGTGCGGTCAGACCGCGCTGCAGTTGCTTGCGCTCCTCCTCAGACAGCTCGTCGAGCTTGCCCGACACCACCTCGCTCACCGCCACCACCGCCTGGCCGCCGTCAGCCAGCGCCACCGAACCCAGGGACGGCTGCCCGACGCCCGGCTGCGGCAGGCGGAAGGCCTCGGCCAGAATGGCCGGATCGACGGTGGCGTCGTCACGCCGCACCAGCCCGACGCTCTTGAAGGTCACCGGATAGCGGCCAGCAAGCAGCGCTAGATCCTCGCCCGCCTGGGCCTTTTCCAGCAAGGCCTTGGCATCGGCCTCCAGCAGTTCCCGGGCCTGCTTGTCCTTGAGGGCCTGCACCACCTGCTCGCGCGCTTCCTCCAGGGTCAGGGTGGCCGGCTGCTTGTGCTCCAGCAGCCGCAACACCACCACGCGCCCCGGCTCCAGTTCGATGACCTCGCTGTTGACACCCCGGTTGAGCACGTCTTCGCCGAAGGCGGCCTCCGTCACCTTGGGCCTGGCGGCGATGCCCTCGCCACCACTGCGGCCGAACCAGCCGCTCTCCTGCACGCTGAGGCCGAGCTCCTTGGTCACCGGCTCCAGGCTGTCCGGATTCTCGAAGACCAGGGTGGAGAGCTTCTCGGCAGCGTCGTAGAATTGGGTCTCGGCCTCGTGCCGGCGCAACTGCCGGGCCAGCTCTTCGCGCACCTCATCAAAGGGCTTGACCTGGCCTGGAGTGATGCCGTCTAGGCGGATGATGTGGAAGCCGAACCGAGTCTGCACCGGAGCGCTGACCTCACCCACGTTCTTCAAGGCGAACAGGGCGTCGTCGAAGGCCTTGTCCAGCATGCCCTGGCTGATGTTGCCCAGATCCTCGGCCTGCACACCCGGCTCGCTGCCCTTGGCGTATTCGTTCATGGCCTGCTGGAAGGCCTCGCCGCCGTCCTTGATGCGTGCATAAATGCTCTCGGCCTGGGCGCGGGCGGCAGCGACGGCCGCCTGGTCAGCATTCTCCGGCAACGTCACCAGGATCTGCGACGCCTTGCGCTCCTCCGGCTGGCCAAACTGGCTGAGCTGCTGCTTGTAGGCATCGCGCAGCGCCTCCTCGCCGACTTGGATACGCCCGGCCAGGGCGTCCAGCGCCAGTTCGACATACTGTACCCGCACCTGCTCCGGGCTTTGCAGGCTGGCCTTGTGCTCCTGGTAATAAGCCTGAATCGCGGCATCATCCACCTGCACCTTGTCGCGATACTGGGCAGGATCGAACAGCACGAAGCTGAGCTTGCGCTGCTGGCGCAGCAGGGCCACCAGTCGCTCCTGCTCCGCCTGGGTCAGCGCTAGCGAGTCCGCCAACCCATCGCGCAACTGCTCGGTCACTAGCGCGGCCCGCATCGCCTCCTCGAACGCCACCGGTGTATAGCCCTGGCTGTTCAGCACACGCTCATAGGCCTGCTGATCGAAGCGGCCGTCCACCTGGAAGGCCGGGTTGGCAGCGATCGCCTCGCCCAACTGCCGATCGCCCACCCGCATGCCCAGCTCCCGCGCCGTCAGATTGAGCACCCGTTCGGTGACGAGCTGCTCCAGCACTTCCTGCTTGAGCTGCTGCTCGCTGAGCAGGTTGCTGTTCAGCAGTTGCTGTAGCCGCTGGCGCTGCTGCTGGAAGGCTTGTTGGAACTCGCGCAGGGTGATGCTGGTGCCATTCACCTCGGCCGCGTCCAGGGGATTCTCCGGCCCGAAATAGGAATTGATCCCCCAAATGGCGAAGGGGATGATGAGGAGGGCCATGATGACTTTGGCGATCCAGCCCGAAGCGCGTTCTCTGATGGTCTGAAGCATGGCGATATCCGCTCAACGATCCGCAGGCATACCGGACAAAAGATTGATTCTAACGTGCCCTCGTCGCTCTTGCAGTAGACAGGTGACGAGGCAATAAAAAAGGGTGTCCGAGGACACCCTTTGCAATTTGGCGGAGCGGACGGGGCTCGAACCCGCGACCCCCGGCGTGACAGGCCGGTATTCTGACCAACTGAACTACCGCTCCGGAATCTTTAAAGAGGCTTCCGTTCTTCGGCGGAGGCGGCGAATCCTACCGCTTTTATCCCTGCCGCGCAAGCTCCTTCAGCTTGCCACGGTAAAACTGGCGGAGCGGACGGGGCTCGAACCCGCGACCCCCGGCGTGACAGGCCGGTATTCTGACCAACTGAACTACCGCTCCGGATTCTTCACTTTGGTGGGTGCTGAGGGGTTCGAACCCCCGACCCTCGCCTTGTAAGGGCGATGCTCTCCCAACTGAGCTAAGCACCCCTGGAAAGGGCCGCTACTTTACAGCATCCTTCAGGCCTTTTCCAGCCTTGAACGCGGGAATTTTGGACGCCTTGATCTTGATCTCCTTGCCAGTGCGCGGATCGCGGCCGGTGCGGGCGGCACGGCTGCGTACGGCGAAGGTGCCGAAACCGATCAGGGTAACCTGATCGCCAGCCTTGAGAGACTCGGTGATAGCCGCCAGGGCGGCATCCACGGCCTTGGACGCAGCCGCCTTGGACAGCTCGGCTTTCTTGGCTACAGCATCGACCAGCTCGGACTTGTTCATCTTGTTTTTACCTTATAGATGGTTTTGGGGTCTCCAGCCCGGTGAAAAACCCGACTGAATCGCATGAGAACGGCCATTCTCCTAGGGGGTGGCCGCCTTTATAGCAAGGCCGCGAAATCAGTGTCAACAGGTTTTCAGTGCGCTCTGACGGGCTCTCCGGGCTGATCAACACTAGCATTTTCGCCCTTCCCGGGCAGTTGCTCCCCCAGTCCTCCGGAGGTGGCCGCCAGGGGGGCCGGCGCGCGCTGCAAGGCAACCTCCAGCACCTGGTCGATCCATTGCACCGGCCGCACCTCCAGCTTGCTCAGGATGTTCTTGGGGATCTCCGCGAGATCCTTGCGGTTCTCCTCGGGAATGATCACCGTGCTGATGCCACCGCGGTGCGCCGCCAGCAGCTTCTCCTTGAGCCCACCGATGGGCAGCACCTGGCCGCGCAGGGTGATCTCCCCGGTCATGGCCACCGCGGCGTGCACCGGGATGCGGGTCAGCGCCGAAACCAGAGCGGTGCACATGGCGATGCCGGCGCTGGGACCGTCCTTGGGGGTGGCCCCTTCCGGCACGTGGATATGCACGTCGTACTTCTGGTAGAACTCGGGATCGATGCCGAGCCGTTCGGCGCGGCTGCGCACCACCGTCATGGCCGCTTGGATGGACTCCTGCATGACGTCACCGAGGGAACCGGTATGGATGAGCCGCCCCTTGCCGGGCACCAGCGCCGCCTCGATGGTAAGCAGTTCGCCGCCCACCTCGGTCCAGGCCAACCCAGTGACCTGCCCCACCTGATCCTCCTCTTCGGCCAAGCCGTAGCGGAAGCGTGGCACGCCCAGGAACTTCTCCAGGCTCTTCGGGCTGAGCTGGACGGCTTTCTCCTGGGGTTTGAGCAGCAGGTTCTTTACCACCTTGCGGCAAATCTTGGCGATCTCGCGCTCCAGGTTACGCACCCCCGCCTCACGGGTGTAATAGCGGATGATGTCGCGCAGCACCGATTCTTTGATCTCCAGTTCGCCCGGCTTGAGGCCGTTGGCCTCCATCTGCTTGGGCACCAGATAACGCTGAGCGATGTTGACCTTCTCGTCCTCCGTGTAGCCGGGCAGGCGGATCACCTCCATGCGATCGAGCAGTGGCGCCGGGATGTTCATGGTGTTGGCAGTGGCCACGAACATCACATCAGAAAGGTCGAAGTCTACCTCCAGGTAGTGATCGTTGAAGGTGTTGTTCTGCTCCGGGTCCAGGACTTCCAACAGCGCCGAAGCGGGGTCACCGCGGAAGTCCATCGACATCTTGTCGATCTCGTCCAGCAGAAACAGCGGGTTGCGGGTGCCGATCTTGGCCAGATTCTGTACGATCTTGCCCGGCATGGAGCCAATGTAGGTGCGGCGGTGACCGCGAATCTCGGCCTCGTCGCGCACCCCACCCAGGCTCATGCGTACGAACTTACGGTTGGTGGCACGGGCGATAGAGCGCCCCAGCGAGGTCTTGCCCACGCCGGGCGGTCCCACCAGGCACAGGATGGGACCCTTGAGCTTGCGCGAGCGCTGCTGCACGGCGAGATACTCGAGGATGCGTTCCTTCACCTTCTCCAGACCGTAATGGTCGGCCTCGAGGATCTCCTCGGCGCCCCTCAAGTCGTGGCGGATCTTGGTCCGCTTCTTCCACGGCACGCTCACCAGCCAGTCCACGTAGTTGCGCACCACGGTGGCCTCGGCCGACATGGGCGACATCAGCTTCAGCTTGTTGAGCTCGGCGGTGGCCTTGTCGCGGGCCTCTTTGGGCATACCCGCCTTCTCGATGCGCTGCGCCAGCTCTTCCAGCTCGTTGGGCGTCTCCTCCAAGTCACCCAGTTCCTTCTGGATGGCCTTCATCTGCTCGTTGAGGTAATACTCCCGCTGGCTCTTCTCCATCTGCTGTTTGACGCGGTTGCGGATACGCTTCTCTACCTGCAGCAGATCGATCTCGCCCTCCAGCAGGCGCAGCAGGTGCTCCAGGCGTACCCGGGCGTCCTGGATCTCCAGAATCTTCTGCTTGGCCTCCAGCTTGAGGGTCATATGCGCGGCGATGGTATCGGCCAGACGACCGGGGTCATCGATACCGTTGAGCGAGGTGAGGACCTCTCCGGGGATCTTTTTGTTGAGCTTGATGTATTGCTCGAACACATCCAGTACCGAGCGCATCAGCACCTCGGTCTCGCGGTCGACCTCGGCGCTGCCCTGGCCGAGTACGGTGATATCGGCCAGGAAGCAGTCCTTGACTTCGATGAAGCGGTGGATGCTGGCGCGCTGGCTGCCCTCTACCAGCACCTTGACCGTGCCGTCGGGTAGCTTGAGCAGCTGCAACACGTTGGCCAGGGTGCCGACGCGGTAGACGTCGCCTTCCTGCGGATCATCCACCTCGGCGCTCTTCTGCGCCACCAGCAGGATGCGTTTGCCCCGCTGCATCGCCAGATCCAGGGCGCGGATGGACTTCTCGCGGCCGACGAATAGCGGGATCACCATATGGGGATAGACCACGACATCGCGCAGCGGCAGCACCGGCACGGGCGTGTCGAAGTCTTCGGAAAAGGGCTTGTTCTGCTCCATGGCAGGTCCTCATCTGGAGTTACGGCCGGACGCCTGGTATAGGCGACTCTCGGCGCTGGGGAATAAAGAGCAGAGAAGGTATTTGTTAGGGATCATGGGGACGGGACGGCGGTTTTTCAACGCCGCCCCGTCCGCGGCTGGGGCGTGGCCGCCGGTCCTGGGGGCCAGATCAGTCCGAGGAAGCGGCGCGGCGCTCGGACTGCTCGTAGATGAAGTACGGCTTGGAATCGCCGTTGATGGCCGATTCGTCGACCACCACCTTGCTCACGTGCTGCAGGCTGGGTAGATCGTACATGGTGTCTAGCAGCACGTGCTCGAGGATGGTGCGCAGACCGCGGGCGCCGGTCTTGCGCTCCATGGCCTTGCGTGCCACGGCGCGCAGCGCGCCCTCGGTGAACTCCAACTCGCAGCCCTCCATCTCGAACAGCTTGGAGAACTGCTTGGTGATGGCGTTCTTGGGCTCGGTGAGGATGCGGATCAGGGCATCCTCATCCAGCTCGTCGAGGGTGGCCACTACCGGCAGGCGGCCAACGAACTCGGGGATCAGCCCATATTTGATGAGATCTTCCGGCTCCACATCGTGCAACACCTCGCCCAGGGTCTTGCTGCTTTCTTTGCTCTTGACCTCGGCGCTGAAACCGATGCCTCCCCTGGTGGAACGATTCTGGATGATCTTCTCCAGACCGGCGAAGGCGCCACCGCAGATGAACAAAATGTTGGCAGTGTTGACTTGCAAAAATTCCTGCTGCGGGTGCTTGCGCCCACCCTGAGGCGGCACCGAGGCGATGGTGCCCTCGATCAGCTTCAACAGCGCCTGCTGCACACCCTCGCCCGAGACATCGCGGGTGATGGAAGGGTTGTCGGACTTGCGTGAGATCTTGTCGATCTCGTCGATGTAGACGATGCCGGTCTGGGCCTTCTCCACATCGTAGTCACACTTCTGCAGCAGCTTCTGGATGATGTTCTCCACGTCCTCGCCGACGTAGCCGGCCTCGGTGAGAGTAGTGGCATCGGCGATGGTGAAGGGCACATTCAAGAGCCGCGCCAGGGTCTCGGCCAGCAGCGTCTTGCCCGAGCCGGTGGGCCCGATCAGCAGGATGTTGCTCTTGCTGATCTCGACATCGCTCTTGCCATGCCCCAGCTCCAGGCGCTTGTAATGATTGTATACCGCCACCGCCAGGACCTTCTTGGCCTTCTCCTGGCCAATGACGTACTCGTTGAGTACCCGCATGATGTCATGGGGCCTGGGCAGCTTGCTGGCCCCCATGGGGGAGCGCTCCTCCATCTCCTCACGGATGATGTCGTTGCACAACTCGACGCATTCGTCGCAGATGAAGACGTTCGGCCCGGCAATCAGCTTGCGCACTTCATGCTGACTCTTGCCGCAGAAGGAACAGTACAAGAGCTTGCCGTCGTCACTCTTGTCGCTTCGATCTTTGCTCATATACAGACCTCTTACATCCCACGAGGGCAGCGACGCCGCCACCCACCGTGGGACGATGGCTATGCCGAACCGGCGTTACCCGACGAGCCGCCGTAACTGTAATTCAACTATGCCATACGCTCCTTTGGCAAGGCGCGCGCAAAACATGCGCCGCCGCACAGCCGAATGGGCGATAACAGGCTCACTTGCCGGGCATCTGGCGATGGGATAGCACGGCATCGATGATGCCGTACTCCACCGCCTCGGCGGCACCCATGAAATAGTCACGGTCGGTGTCGGCGGCGATCTTGTCCAGGGGCTGACCGGTATGCTTGGCCAGGATGCGGTTCAGCCGATCCCGTGCCTGCAGGATCTCCCGGGCGTGGATGTCAATGTCGCTGGCCTGTCCCTGGAAGCCGCCCAGAGGCTGGTGGATCATGACGCGGGAATGGGGCAGGCAGTAACGCTTGCCCGCCGCCCCGCCAGCCAGCAGCAGAGCACCCATGCTGGCGGCCTGGCCGACGCACATGGTGCTCACGTCCGGCTTGATGAACTGCATGGTGTCATAGATCGCCAAGCCGGCCGAGACCGAACCGCCCGGGGAGTTGATGTAGAGATGGATGTCCTTGTCGGGATTTTCCGCTTCCAGGAACAGCAATTGAGCCACGATTAGGTTGGCGGAATAGTCTTCGACCGGCCCCACCAGAAACACCACCCGTTCCTTGAGCAGGCGCGAGTAGATATCGTAGGCCCGCTCCCCACGGGCGGTCTGCTCGACCACCATGGGAACCAGGTTGAGCGCCCTGATGTCCACCGCGGAAGCGTTACCTTTCATCTTGCAACTCCTTGTCGAGGGGGAACTAGGCCTTGTTAGGCTTCATGATCTCGTCGAAACTGCTTGGCTTGTCGCTCACCTGAGCCCGTTCCAGCAGCCAGTCCACCACTTGCTCCTCCAGAGCCAGGCCGCGAATGCTCTCCAGGGCCTGCGGATTCTGCTGGTACCAGCGGATCACCTCCCCGGCGTCCTCGTAGCTGGCGGCGATGCCCTCCAAGTGTGCCTGCACCCGGGCCGGCTCCAGCTTCAGTGCGTTCTCGGTCACCACCCGCGACACGATCAATCCCAGCGCCACGCGCCGCTTGGCTTCCTCGCCGAATAGCTCAGCCTTGGTCTTTTCCAGTTCCTCGCTGCTCTTGCCGGCGGTGGGGAAATGCATCTGCCGCGCCAGCTGCTCGATCTCCTCCCGCACCAACGCCTGAGGCAGGTCGATCGGATTGGCGTCCAGCAGACCCTGCATCACCTGGCGCTTCACAACCGCTTTGATGCCCTGCTTGAGCTCCCGTTCCATGTTCTCGCGCAGCGCCTTGCGCAGGCTCTCGACGCTGCCATCATCGATGCCGAAGGACTTGACGAAGGCTTCGTCCACCTCGGGTAGCACCGGCTCGGCGACGGTCTTGACCGTGGCGCTGAAGCTCACCGGCTTGCCGGCCAGATCCTTGTTGGGGTAGTCCTGCGGGAAGGTCACCATGAAAGTCTTGGACTCTCCGCCAACCAGACCGATCAGCGCCTCCTCGAAGCCCGGAATCATGCGCCCACTGCCTAGCACCAAGGGTACGTTCTCCCCCTTGTTGCCGGGGAAGTCGGCGCCTTCCAGCTTGCCCTCAAAGTCCAGGGTGACGCGATCACCGTTCTGAGCGGCGCGGCTCACCTCGTTCCAGCGGGTGCGCTGCTGGCGCAGGTTTTCGATCATGCTGTCGATGTCGGCTTCGGCAACCTCGGCCACTGGACGCTCTACCTTGATGCCCTCCAGCCCCTGCACCTTGAACTCGGGGAAGACCTCGAAGATGGCGTAGTATTCCAGATCCTGTCCGACCGCCACGGTCTTGGGCTCGATGCGCGGCCCTGCGGCGGGACGCAGGTTGTGTTGCAGCACGGCCTCCTGGAAGCTCGACTGCACCAGGTCGCCCAGCACCTCCTGGCGGACCTGGTCGCCGTACATGCGCTGCACCACCTTGAACGGCACCTTGCCGGGGCGGAACCCGTCCAGCTTCACCCGACGCGCCAAAGAGGCCAGGCGGCTCTGCACTTCCTGTTCGACCTTCTCGGCAGGCACCTGCACCGTCAGCCGCCGCTCCAGACCGCCCAGCTCTTCAACTGAAACCTGCATCTAACACCTCGAACTCAAGAATCGTCTCAAACGGAAACCACCAAACCGGCGGCGAGGCTGGATCGCAACCGCCTAACCTCAGCACAAGAGCCGCCCAAACCAGGGAAAGGAGGGGGTGGTGCGAAAGGAGAGACTCGAACTCTCACGGGTTGCCCCACTGGAACCTAAATCCAGCGCGTCTACCAGTTTCGCCACTTTCGCACGACGGGAGGGCACAACAGTGTGCAGAAAGTCATCCAAACATTATAAGAACCCGGTCAGAAATGCATCAAGCGCTTTCGCCGAGTGAACGAAAAAGCCCGGCTGTGAAGCCGGGCTTAATATATGGTGGGCCGTCTAGGACTCGAACCTAGAACCAATTGATTAAGAGTCAACTGCTCTACCAATTGAGCTAACGGCCCGCTTCGGGGGACTCATCAAACCACAGCCTGAGTGGATTTGCAAGCCCTCAACTGGGGTGGACGATGGGACTCGAACCCACGACAACCGGAACCACAATCCGGGGCTCTACCACCTGAGCTACGTCCACCATCAAAACTGCTTTGCCGCCGGGATTGGCGCGCCCGGCAGGATTCGAACCTGCTACCCTCGGCTTAGAAGGCCGATGCTCTATCCGCATGAGCTACGGGCGCAAGGCGTCACTACCGGCCTAGTCGAGATATGGTCGGGGTAGAGGGATTTGAACCCCCGACAACCTGCTCCCAAAGCAGGTGCGCTACCAGGCTGCGCTATACCCCGTCATCACAGCCGAGCGGCTGCTCCCTCGCAAGGCGCACCATCATACGGCGCCGCAGTGGCCCCGTCAACGGGTCATCAAACACGCCGCCAGCGAGTGCCCTGAGGGCCGTCCTCCAGCACGATGCCGGCGGCGGCGAGCTGGTCGCGGATGCGGTCCGCCTCGGCCCAGTTACGGCCCTGGCGTGCGGCGCTGCGCTGGGCGATCAGCGCCTCCACCTGCTCCGCCGACAGTCCCTCCCCGGCCTCGTGGCCGCGCAGAAAAGCCTCGGGGTCGTCGCCCAGCAGCCCCAACACCCCGCCCAGGGTGCGCAAGGTGACGCCCAGGCGCGCGGCCGCCGTCGGGCTCTCCTGACGCAGCCGGTTGATCTCGCGGGCCAGTTCGAACAATACCGCCAGCGCCTCGGGCGTATTGAAATCATCATCCATGGCCTCGCGGAAACGCGCTTGCCAAGCCTCATCCACCTCGGCCTCTACCATCGGCAACCCCCGCAATGCGGTATATAGCCGGGTCAACGAACTCTTGGCGTGCTCCAGGTTCTCCTCGGAGTAGTTGAGCGGCCCGCGGTAGTGGCTGGACAAGAGGAAGTAGCGCACCACCTCGGCCGCATAGACGGCTAGCACCTCGCGCAAGGTGAAGAAATTGCCCAAAGATTTGGACATCTTCTCCTCGTTGATCTGCACGAAGCCGTTGTGCATCCAGACATTGACGAAGGGTTGGCCATTAGCCGCTTCGCTCTGAGCGATCTCGTTCTCGTGGTGGGGGAACTTGAGGTCCATGCCACCGCCGTGGATGTCGAAATGGCTGCCCAGGCAGCACTTGGACATGGCCGAGCACTCGATGTGCCAGCCCGGGCGCCCCGGCCCCCAGGGCGAGTCCCAGGCTGGCTCGCCGGGCTTGGCTGCCTTCCACAGCACGAAATCCAGGGGATCGTCCTTGGCCTCCTGCACCTCGACCCGAGCCCCGGCGCGCAGGTCCTCGACGCGCTTGTTGGAGAGCTTGCCGTAGGCATCGAAACGGCTGACATCGTAATAGACGTCGCCGTTCTCGGCGCGGTAGGCATAGCCCTTGTCCAGCAGGGCGCGCACCATGTCGATGATGGCCTGGATGCTTTCGGTGGCGCGCGGCTCCAGGTCGGGCGGCAGTACACCAAGCCGCTTGGTGTCCTCGTACATGAAACGGATGAAGCGCTCGGTCAACGCCTCGATGGATTCGCCGTTCTCGGCAGCGCGCTTGATGATCTTGTCGTCGATATCGGTGATGTTGCGCACATAGGTGACGTCGTAGCCCAGCGAGCGCAGATAGCGCACCACCACATCAAACACCACCATGACCCGGGCATGGCCCACGTGGCAGTAGTCGTACACCGTCATGCCGCAGACGTACATGCGCACCTTGCCGGGCTCGATGGGGACGAAGTCCTGCTTGTCGCGGGTCAGGCTGTTGTAGATTCGCAGCATGGCCAGGATTTCCTAGGGTTGGGTTCGACGCGGGACGGGAACGGCGCAGCCGGGCCGCGCCGGCGGCGGAGTATCAGCGACAACAGCGCTCCAGGCGCTGGCGCACCAGGGGTTCAGGCAGCAGGGCGAGGATACGGGCCAGCTCAGGGCCATGCATCTCGCCGGTGAGGGCCACGCGCAGGGGCATGAATAGGGCCTTGCCCTTGGCCCCGGTGCGCGCCTTGAGGGTTTCGATCAGAGCCGGATAGTTGGCACCGTGAGCATCGTAAGCCGCCAGGGCGTGCTCGAAGAACACCGGACCGGCGGTCTCCAGGACGGCGCGCCCCGCGGCATCCGGCTCCAGCTCGGCGGCGAAGAGGCGCTCGGCCCAGAAGCGGGCGTCGGCGGGAAAGCGCACGTTGGGCCGCACCGCAGCCAGGAAGGCAGCACGGCGCTCCACCGGCACCTGGGCGTGCACCGCCTGCCCCATCCAGGCCCACAGGGCCTCGTCGTCGAGCCGCGCCACCGCCTCGCCCTGCCAGTAATCGAGCTGGGCTTGGTCGTAGCGGGCCGCCGCCCGACCCAAACGGGTCAGGTCGAAGCCGGCCGCCAACCCGTCCAGCTCTAGCCAGCCGGGGTCCTGCTCGTAGCTATGGCCGAGCCGGGCCAGGTAGTTGTTGAGCGCCCCGGGCAGATAGCCGGCGGCGCGCAGCTCCGCCAGGCTGCGGCTGCCATGGCGCTTGGACAGGGGGCTACCGTCGTGGCCCAAGATCATGCTGATGTGGCCGTAGCGCGGCACTGGCAGATCCAGCGCCTGCAGCAGCAGGATCTGCCGCGGCGTGTTGGTGAGGTGATCCTCGCCGCGCAGCACGTGGGTCACGCCCATGAGGGCGTCGTCCACAGCATTGCAGAAGAAGAACTGCGGGCCGCCATCGGCGCGACGGATGATGAAGTCGCCGATGTCGTCGCTCTGGAAGTGCTGCGCCCCACGCACCAGATCCTGGAACTCGACGCTGCATCCGAGCGGCACGCGGAAGCGCAGGGTCGGCTGCAGACCCCGGGCACGATGCGCCTCGCGCTCGGCCTCGCTCAGCTGGGCGCAGCGCCCGGAATAGCGCGGCGGGCGGCCGGCGGCGAGCTGGGCCTTGCGCGACAGCTCCAGCTCCTGGGGGGTGCAGAAGCACGGATAGACCAGCCCCTGCCGCTCCAGGCGTCGGTAGTATTCCTGGTACACGGCGCCACGTTCGGACTGGGCGTAGGGTCCATGCGCTCCGCCCACCTCCGGCCCTTCCTGCCAGTCCAACCCTAGCCAGCGCAGGTCCTGCTGCAGCGCCGTCACGTACTCGGCGCGACTGCGCTCCAGATCGGTATCTTCGATGCGCAGCAGGAATACCCCGCCGTGGCGGCGCGCCCAGAGGGCGTTGAACAAGGCGGTGCGCAGATTGCCCAGGTGCAGCAGCCCGGTGGGGCTGGGGGCAAAACGGGTCTTGACGGGACTGGACTCGATACTCATGAATGAAATGGTACCGGAAAGCTCCGGCCCCCTCCAAGGTGACGTTACCCATCCTCGGCGTTTATGATGCCGACTTTCTCCCGCAGAGAACCCTTCCGGCATGCGCAAGACCATTCCGTTTACGCTGCTCCCGGTCCTGCTCTGGTGCGGCACCGCCTTGGCCGGCCCCAAGGTCGAACTCGATACCAACCTCGGCGCTATCGTCGTCGAGCTGGACCAAGAGAAAGCGCCCAAGACCACGGCCAACTTCCTGCAGTACGTCAACGACGGCTTCTACGATGGCACCATCTTCCACCGGGTGATCGACGGCTTCATGATCCAGGGCGGCGGCTTCACCGCCGACTTCCAGCAGAAGTCCACCCGCACTCCGGTCGAGAACGAGGCCGGCAACGGCCTGAAGAACGTGCGCGGCAGCATCAGCATGGCGCGCACCTCCGATCCCCACTCCGCCACCGCCCAGTTCTTCATCAACGTGGTGGACAATCCCGGCCTGGACCATCCCAAGCCGGATGGCTGGGGTTACGCCGTATTCGGCAAGGTGGTCGAGGGCATGGAGGTGGTGGACAAGATCCGCCAACTGCCGACCGGCGTTGGCGGTCCCTTCGTCCGCGACGTGCCCAAGACCCCGGTGATCATCGAGAAGGCCCGCGTACTGCCGGCCGCCAACTGAGAGAGCACACCATGATCCGATTCCACACCAGCAAGGGCGTGATCGACATCGAGCTGGACCACGCCAAGGCCCCCGCCACCGCCGCCAACTTCCTGCAATATGCCCGCGATGGCTTCTACCAGGGTACGCTGTTCCACCGCGTCATCCCCGGCTTCATGATCCAGGGCGGCGGCCTAGAGCCTGGCATGGTCAACAAGCCCACCCGCGCCCCGATCAAGAACGAGGCCGACAACGGCCTGAAGAACGTGCGCGGCAGCATCAGCATGGCGCGCACCTCCGATCCCCACTCCGCCACCGCTCAATTCTTCATCAACGTGGTGGACAACGGCTTCCTCGACTTCAAGTCCCCCACCCCCAGCGGCTGGGGCTATGCCGTATTCGGCAAGGTGGTGGCAGGCATGGAGGTGGTGGACGCCATCGTTAGCGTGCCCACCACCTCGCGCCGCGGCCACCAGGACGTGCCCGTCGATGACATCCTGATCGAGCAGGTGGAGGTCATCGGGGAGTGAGCCGCCCCATCCTGTTCATCTCCGACCTGCACCTGGACCCCGCTCGCCCGGCGGTGACGGCGCTGTTTCTGCAGTTCCTGGAGCGCTGCGCCGCCCGGGCCGAGGCCCTCTACATACTCGGCGACCTGTTCGAAGCCTGGCTGGGGGACGATGACGACGGCGAGCCCGGGGCGACGGTGGCCGCCGCCCTGCGCCGGCTCGCCGAGGGCGGCGTGGCGGTGTATTTCTGCCAGGGCAACCGCGACTTTCTGCTGGGCGCAGCCTACGCCGCGCGCTGCGGCATGACCCTGCTCGCCGAAGAGACGGTGATCGAGCTGCATGGCGTGCCCACCCTGGTCACCCACGGCGACCAGCTCTGCACTGACGACGTGGAGTACCAGCGCTTTCGCGCCCAGGCCCGCTCTAGCGCCTGGCAGACCCAGGTGCTGGCGCTGCCGCTGCCCCAGCGCCGCGCCATGGCGCGCCAGCTGCGCGAGTTCAGCCAGGCTGCCAATCAGCAGAAGGCCGAGTACATCATGGACGTCAACGCCACGGCGGTGGCTGCAGCCCTGCGTCACCACGACGTCAGCCGGCTGATCCACGGCCACACGCACCGTCCGGCCATCCACGATCTCAGTCTGGATGGCCGCCCGGCGCAGCGCATCGTGCTCGGCGACTGGTACGAACAGGGCAGCGTGCTGGTGTGTGCGCCCGGAGCGATACCGCGGCTGGAGAATCTGCCGCTCCAGGTTGCCTGACTGTGCAACTCCGTATCAGGCAGCCGCAGTATGCTCCTGTTTCCGGTCGCCTACCCAGGCTTGCTGGATGGCGGCGATGCGGCCCGCGGCATCGTGCAGCACCACCGCCCGGCGCATGCCCTGGGCGGCGCGCAGGGTCTGCTCAGGCAGTCCGGCGTAGTCGGCGATGGCGGCCAGCGTCACCGGCGGCCGCGGCTGGCGCCGCTCCCGGCAGCGGAAGCGGTAATGGTTGTACAGCGCCCACAGGATCAGGCCGCCGCACAGGACGAAGATGAGCTCGCTGGTGCGCCTCAGGAATTCGTAGAAATCCCACAGTCCGCCCTGCTCGAACATGGTGCTATGCACGGTGATGCCGCCGGCGGTCCAGGCCGCCAGGGTCAGCAGCGGTACCCACAGATAGAACCAGATGACCCAGCCGATCACCGCCAGGCTGCGGTAGAGATAGCGCTGCCAGCGGCTCTGCAGATCCGGCCGGTAGATGATCACCGAGCGGGGGTTGAACAGGTCCATGGGAGCACCTTCGTCATCGTGCCGGCGCGCGCAGGCCGCGATCGGGGCTGGTCCAGCGCGCACGTCGATTGCGCTCGAACAGCAGCACGCTGGGCACGGCCACCGCCGTGGTCAGCATGCCCATCACCCAATAGGCCAGCGGATACCAGATCATCCAGTAGTAGTTGCGGGTCAGATGCACGTCGAAGGGGGCATCCAGCCACTTGCTCACCGCCAGCTGGATCAGGCAGGTGGTGCCGATCACCACGCCGGTCCAGCCGGGCAGGATGGAATCGACCCGCCACTCCGGCGGCAGCAGCCAGAACTTGCCGATCAGCCAGAGTAGGAAGATGAACACCATCGAGTATGCCCACAGCACGCTGAAGCAATACTCGAAGTAGATCGGCCACATGCGCCGCTTGCGCCAGTGGCGGAACATAGTCCAGTTCTTTAACAGCACCTGTGCCCCGCCCTTGGCCCAGCGCAGGCGCTGCTTCCACAACCCGTGCAGGGTTTCCGGCATGAGGATCCAGACCAGGGCGTAGGGTTCGAAGCGCACGTCCCAGTGGGCGAGCTGCAGCTTCCAACTGATGTCCACGTCTTCGGTGAGCATGTCGTGACTCCAGTAGCCCACCTCCTGCAGGGCAGTGCGGCGGAAGGCCGCGAGCACGCCGGAGATGGCGAAGATGCGGCCATAGGTGCGCTGGGCGCGCTTGATCAGGCCGATGATGGAGGAGAACTCCCCCACCTGCAGACGGCCGAGCAGGGTGGAGCGGTTACGGATGCGAGGATTGCCGGTGACGGCGCCGACCCGTGCGCCCATCTCGAAGTGGCGCATCAGCCAGGCGCAGGCGTTGGGGTCCAGGATGGCGTCGCCGTCGATGCACACCAGATACTCGTAGCGGGCCAACTGGGCGCCGGTGGTCAGCGCCACGGCCTTGCCCTGGTTCTCCTGCAGATGGATCACGCGCAGCTGCGGATAGCGCTCCAGCAACTCGTCCAGGATGGCGCCGGTGGCGTCGCAGCTGCCATCGTTGACGGCAATTACCTCGAACAGGGGATAGTTCTGCTGGCAGGCGTAGTGGACCGTCTCACGGACATTGTCCTCTTCGTTGTAGCAGGGGATGACGATGCTCACCCCGCGGTCGCGGATCACCGGCACACTGCCGAGCAGGGCGCGATCGCGGCGCTCGTAGTGGAAGTAGTAGTAGGTCCCGCCCGCCATCCAGACATAGGACATGAGCAACGGGTAGAGGAAGGCGAAGTCGTGCAGCAGACCGATGAGCTCAGGGGTCACGGTAGATCTCCTGGTGGCGGCTGCGCACCGACATCTCCAGCCTGATCAGCGCCTGACGGGGATGGTCACTGCGGAGGTCGTCCGGGTAATAGGCCAGATGCCGCGCCCCCAGTCGGTGCAGCTCGGCGAGCTGCTGCAGCAGCGTTTCCGTCGGCAGCGGCCGGCGCGTGCGCCAGTCCATGGCCTGCAGTTCGAACACGGTCTTCTCCAGGTGCGGATCGGCCTGGCGGGCCAGCTCCAGGGTGCGCCGCAGCCAGGGCAGTGCCTGCTCCGGTGCCACGTTTTCCAGGCCGGGCATGGCCATCAGTGCCACTCGATCGTAGACCCGCAGCGCGCTCGGCAACGATTGCGCCAGCCAGGTCTCGGCCGCCGGCTGGTGCAGGATGCGGGCGAACAGATTGCGGGCGGTGCGCAGCTCGGGGTTGTAGCGGCGCATACGCCCCGCCAGCTCCTCGGTAAACTGCTCCAGCCAGCCGATCTTGAACTGCGTCCAACGGGCGAGGCGCTCCGGGTCGGCGCGGATGGCGGCCAGCGAATCCCCCAGACCCTGCCGCCGGTACGCCGCCAGCGCCGCCGGCGCGGCGTCTTCGAAATCGGAGAGCACGGCATCGTCGTGGAACAGTACCCCGGCGATACGGGCATATTTGGACAGGTCCTCGTACAGGTCACCAATCCAGGTCCGGCTGTGCGGGTCGAAGGGTGACAGCCGCCCACCACGCGCCCGCTCGGGTCGCCCCCGCTCCGTGGTCATCACCCACTGCAGCCGCTCGGCCTCGGCCGCCGGCGGTCGATAGGCCAGCACCGGCAGCCAGGCGTACACTTGTACCCCAGCCCGGGTGCGCAACTGCCAGGCGACGCGGTTGAACAGATCGGCCCGCATCGGCAAGCGGCGGTTGGGGAAATAGACGGCATCGGCCGCATCGTCGCCGTCGGGATCGGCGAAAGCCTGCAGGTAGACGCCGCTCGGCGCGATGCGCTGGATGCGCTCCACCAGCTGGTCCAGGTTGCGCTCCTGGGTGACCGGATCGGGGTCGTAGATATAGTCCAGGTCTATCTGGATGAAGCGACTAGACGCCACCGGCTCGCGCGCGCCGAGCATGTGCCGCAAGCCGTTGATATCGGCATTGTTTCCGACCAGTTGGCGGTGGATCAGGCTCAGCTCCTGCAGGCGCGGCTCGAGCCCGTCCTCCAGAGTCATGGTGATGGGCAGGCCGGCCTGGCGCGCTAGCTCGGCGGTTTCTTCGGTGTAGGCGCCGTAGGGCCAGGCGATGGCTCGCGGCGCGCGCCCGATCTGCCGTTCGATGACCTGGGCACTGCGGATGAGATCGGCGAGCACGCGGCGCCGGTATTCGGCATCGCCCTCATAACGCTGGCCGGCGCTGTCGTAACGCCGGGTGACGGCGGCCGGCTGGCTATTGCCTTGGGGATTGCCGGGGATGCCATGGTGCAGGTCGTAACTGTGGGAGATGATCTCTACGAGCCCTGATGCGGCCATCTCCCGCAATTCCCGCCACTCGGCAAAGCGCGAACGCGGCATGAGTTGGCCGCCAAAATCGATCGGCTGGTCGGGCGGAGTGTCGGCCCAGGCGCCGACCACCGCCACCAGGGCCGGGTAGCGGTACAGCTCGAGCAGGGGGAAGACCTTGCTGTAGACGCTCTTGTAGCCGTCGTCGAAGGTGAGCAGCACCGCTTTCTCGGGCAGGGTGCCGCGTCCCTCGGCGGCGGCCACCACCTGGTCCAGGCTGACCACCGTATAGCCGTGGTCGTGCAGCCAGTCGAAATGGTTGATGAGCTGCTGCGTCTCGATGGCGAGCGAGTCGGGGAACTCGCGCAGATCGTCCACCACATCGTGGTAAGTCAGCACATGCAGGGTAGAGGCCGCCCCGCCGGCCCAGGCCAAGACCGGCAGCAGGATCAGGCACAGCGGCAGTCGATACAGCCAGCACGGCATCATGGTCAGAATCGCCAATTGAGCCGCACCGAGAGCTCCAGTCCGGCTTCCGTTTCGCCATCATAGGGATGGACGCGGTAGCTCACCCCGCCCTGCAGCCCCAGGTTGCGGTCCCAGTCCCATTCCTGCTCGTAGCCCAGACGCAGGCTGGGCTTGGTGCCGAAGTCCTCCTGCCAGTAGCCGCCGGCCAGCACCGTCACCCGCTGCAGCCAGCGCCGCTCGTAGCGCCGCGCCAGCAGACGCTCCCAGCGCGCCCCCAGGGCCAGCTCGGCATCGCGGTGAGGATTGAAATAGACGGCCTGGTCGAAATCGTTGGTCGAGGCGTAGGCACTGCCGAGCAGCAGGTAACGGTCGCGGTGGTCGCGGTAGAGCTGGCGCTCCAGGTCCAGTCCCAAGCTGAGACGCCGGTTGCCGTCAGAGAAGTCCATACCGCTGAAGCGGCCGCCGAGGCGCAGGGATTCATCAGGGTGATAGCTGGCGCGCAGGGCCAGTTCGTTGGCGCGGACATCGTTGACCACTGCCTTGAGGGGCAGATCCTCGGCCACCGACTGCCAGCTCAGGCTCCAGTCCCAGGCATCCCCCAAGCGCTGCTGGTAGCGCAACGCCAGTCCGGGATGATCGGGCTGCAGCTCGTCCCAGAGGATCTCTCCGCTCCAGTGCTTGCCCACGCCGCGATAGTCCAGCCCTACGCTGTAGCGGTCGCGGTTGGCGTCGCGCCCGTCGACGCTGCCGCCCTGGTGGGCCTGTCCGGCGTGCAGGCGTAGCCGGTGGTCGACGAGCGCCGGGGTGGCGATGCGGTAGTTGAACCAGAAGCCGCGACCGGCGCCCGCCTGCCGCAACTGATTGCCATCGCTGACCGCCGCGGTCCGCAGCTCCCACTGCTCCAGGGATTCCAGCTGCTCTTGCAGGCGTAGCGCCGGGGCATACCCGGGGTCCTGTAGTAGCAAGGTCTCGACCTCGGCCACCGCCTGCTCGTACTCGCCCAGTTCCAGCAGTGTGCCGGCATAGCCGGCGCGGGCGCCGCGATGGTGCGGCTCGTCGACCAGCACGCGCTGGAACTCGTTGCGGGCCCGCTCCGGCTGACCGCGGAAGTACCAGACGCTGGCCTGGTTGGCGCGGATATCGCCGTTGAAGGGGGCAAGCTCGCGCAGCCGCTGCAGGCTGGCATCGGCAGCGGCCAGGCGCTCACCGTAGGCCTGCGCCATGGCACGGGTGGCCAGTACCCCCAGATAATCGGGATTGGGTTCGCGGGTCTGCGGACTGTAGGTGCGCAGAAACGGCGGGACGCGCTGGGCCAGGGCGTCGATCTGCGCCCAGGCTTCGGGATAGCGCTCGCTCTCCAGCAGGGCATAGAACAGCCCGCTTTCCCAGTCCACATGCAGCGTGCCCTGGTCGAGTTCCAGCGCCCGCCGATACAGCGCCACCGCCTGCTCCGGCCGGCGCAGCGCCAGATAGGCATCGGCCGCAACGGCCTGGACATAAGGCCGCGGCTCCGGGCCGCGCTGGACGAGGTCTTGATACAGCGCCACCAGCTCGTGCCAGCGGCGGGCAGCGCTCAGCGCCAGGATGCGGTCGTAGTCGGCACGCAGCCGGCGCTCCCGCTGCTCAGCCGGGTCAGCCAGCGCACGCACTGCCTGCTGCGCCTGATCATTGAGCGCCAACGCCTGCTGTGCCGCATGCCGTTGCGCCTCGAGAGGAGCCCCCAGGGCCTGGCGGATCTGGGCGGCGCCGTAGTCCAGGCGCAGATCGGCCTCTTCCACAGGCGTCAGCAGCCCCTCCCCGGCGTAGTCCCGGGCCACGGCGGGGGCATGCAGTTGCCGGGCGAGCTCCACCAGGGCACGCCGCGCCACCGGCTGCTGCGGCTCCAGGCCCAGCACCTCGCGATAGGCGTGGATGGCCTGCAGGGGCTGGCCGTCCCGGCGCAGCCACTCGCCCCGTAGCAGGGCCAGCGTCATCCGATCGGCCTCACGGCCGGCCGCCCTGGCCGCCTCGGCCAGAGCGCGATAGGCCTCGTCCCGGCGTCCCAGGTCGCGGTAGCTCAGAGCCAGTCCCAGCCGGGCATCCCAGTCATCGGCCCGGCGCCCGACCAACAGCCGGTAGAGGTGCACTGCCGTCTCGAATTGCCGAACCTCGCGGGCGGCCTTGGCCACCGGTCGCAATACGTAGTCGGGAGCCTGCCCTGCATCGACCGTGCGGAAGTAGCGCAAAGCCTCGTCGTTCTGCCCGGCCCAGGTCAGCACGGCGATCAGATCGTAGAGATAGGCGGTGTTGTCCGGCTGGGTCGCATGGAGGCGCCGCAGCACCGGCAGGGCCTGCGTGTAACGGCCGGCCCGCGCCTGCTCGATAGCGGTGGCATATTCGCCGTCAGTCGTGGCGGCAGCCGTGGCCAGCGCCAGGATACCTAGACACAGACCGACCAGCCTGGAGGTATAGGAGATTTTCAGCAACAAGGGGTATGCCGACCTTGTGCAAGGAAGCGAGAAATCCCTTGCTCGTTATTGTCAGCACCTATGATATCGTGCCGCAGCCTAGGGTTGACAAAGATTTACAATCCTTCAGCCGGCCATGGTCTCCAGGTGGATGACCTGATCGAATTCGCTCTCGTCCGCCACCGCCCGCGTCATCCAGATCACCGTCATCAGCGGGAACAGGGCGCGGATGTTGCGCCGTATTTGGCGCTGGGTGTCCTCGTCGAAGGCGCTGAGTGCGTCGTTGAGGATGAGGATGTCGGGGCGTTTCACCAGGCAGCGCATGATGGCAATGCGTTGCTTGGTCACGACCGGCAGACGGGCGCCGTGGATCCCGGCGAGGGATTCCGCTTGCAGCAACTGCACCGCCCGGGTCAAGTCCATTTCGTCGAAGATCACCCGCACCAGCTGGTGCAGGCGCCGCTCGGCTACCGCCGAGCCCTGCACGATGCGTCCGAAGATGACGTTGTCGAACACCGTCAGTCCCGGATGGTAGCGCTCCTCGTCGAGGGGCACGATGGCCAGGTCCGAAGGACGGGTCTCGGCGAAGCGGCGGCGCGCCTCCACCAGGCGCACCTGCAGGCGAGCGCCGATCAGATCGGGACCGTGGCGCTCGGGGATGATAGAGAGGAATAGCCGCAGCAGCTCGTCGCGTTCCTCCGGTTTGAGGCTAGCCGGATCCTGCTCGGTAGCCTTGTGCGCCAGACGTTGCACCCGCTCCAGTTCATCCACGTCGAGGAATTCGAAGCGCTCCACCACGTGGATGCCGCCGGGATCGTCTAGGCAGGCTCGGCTCACCCGCCGCGCCAGTTCGGCGCCGATCTGCTCGCCGAGGTGGGTCAGGTCCTCCGCCTCCAGCAGCGCAATCAGGGCGGTCAATACGCGGCGGCGGCCGCCCCTCCCAGACAGGCGGCTCTGCAGGGCGAAGGTGATGTTCTCCGCCACCGACAAGCCTGGGTTGAAGCTCTCGGGATTGAAGTGATGGACGACTTCCTCCAGACCGCTGTGAGCCAGGGCATCGCGCACCCGCCGCCGCGCCTCCAACAGCCGTGCCGCCAGCTTTGGCTGCGCCCTGGGGTCGAAGATTTCCATCAGGCCACGCTCGAAGAGGATGTTGTCTGCCTCCAGGGCCTTTGCCACCCGCAGGTCCCAGTCCAGCAAGGCGCGCTCGTCGGGCAGTCCCAGGGACTGGTAATCCCACCAGCAGCCTAAGAAGCGGTCGGGACTATTGCCGGCCGCCAGCGCTTCCTCGGGATCGAAGCTGTCATCAGGCAGGAGCTCGGCAGGGGGACGATAGTTGAGACCGTACAGGACGTTCTCGGTGATGGTGGAATTAAAGATGAACGGCTCGCTGCGCTGGGCCGCCAGGCGCCGGGCCAGCACCGGTGTCGGGATGTCCTCCAGTGCCGTGCCGCCGATGATGATGCGCCCACTCACCGGCTCGCGCAGTCTGGTCAGCACGCTCAGCAGGTGATCGCGGCGGATCTGGTTCTCGTCCACCACTGCCACCCACTGGCCGGGCTGGATCTCCATGTGTACCCCGCTCAGCACCCGCTCGCCGAGGTCGTTGACGGTGGCCACGTTGCTCAGCACCAGAGGCGCGGCCAGGGCACCCTCGGGCGGGGTGTGCTGGTCGTAGAACGGCCCCTCGTAGGCATGGGCCACGGTGAACTGCTCCACGATCTGCTCATACTTGACCCGCGCGTCCTGGCGCTGCTGATAGAAGGCCAGCAATTCTTTCCACGGGTCGGTGAGGTCCTTGTAGGCGGCCAACGCTGCCACCAGGGCGCCGAGGGTCAGCCGCCCCTCGATCACCAGCCAGCCACCGAACAGGAAGAAGAAGAACGGCGTAAGCTGATTGATGAAGTTGTTGAGGAACTTCATCATGAATTTTTTCTGGAAGATGCGCAGGCGGATGTAGTAGATCTCGCCCAGCCGATACGACATCTCAGCCAGGGCGTAACGCTGCGTGCCCTGCAGGCGGATCTCCTGGGCGCCGCTGACCAACTCGCCGATGCGCTCGGACAGCTTGCGCGAACGCTGCACGCGCTGCTTGCTGAGCTGATTGATCTGGCGCTGCAGGCGTGGAATGAGCCAGATCTGGAGCGGGATCAGAGCCACCGAAGCCACCCCTAGCACCCAGTTCTGGATGAACATGAAGGCCAGGATGGTGAGCATGGTGCCGCCCTGGAACAAGGGCAAGGCCAGGGCCTCGCCGATGTAGCCGGCGAGCGGCTCGGTCTCGGCGTTGATCAGCGAGATCAGCTCGCCTTGGGAAACGCGCTCGAAATGGCGCGGCGGAAAGCGCAGCAGGCGTTCGATGAGCTGATAGCGCAAGCGCCGCACCATGCGTTCGCCGGTGATGCCCTTGAGGGTGTTGAGGCGCATCTTGACGAGGCCGTTGGCCAGCACCACGGCCAGGAAGGCCAAGCACAAGAGCAGCAGGTAGGCGAACGGCCCCAGCTCCAGGCCGAACACCTGCTGCTTGACGCCAGCACCGGTGATGGCGTCGTTGATGATGCGCTTGGGCAGCTCCAGGGACAGATAGAGAAAAGGGAAGGAGACAACGGTCAGCGCTGCGATGACAATCTGCTGGCGGGCGCTATAACGCCAGACGAAGCGGTCCAGGGTTTTTTCCACGGTCGCGCCCCTCGGCTAGTCGCCGCTATTGTACGCCTCCGCGCACGGCGCGGAGGCGTCCCCTGACCGCGGCTTGGGCGCTAGCGTCCGGCGCGCGCCCGCGCCTCGGCCTCGGCGTCCCGTGCCTTCAATTCGGCCATCTCGCCGACACTGAAGCCGGCTTTTAGCCGTGCCTCTTCGTTGAACGGACCGCGCGGCGGTCCGCTGAGGTACTCTGCCAGCAGGCGCTGGAAGATGGGCTCCGGTTCCAGGCCACGCTGGGCGCAGCAATGCTTGAACCAGCGCGAGCCGATGGCGACATGCCCAACTTCGTCGCGCAGAATGACACGCAGGATCGCCACCGTTTCGGTATCGCCGGCGCGGCTCAGCCGCTCGATCATCCCCGGCGTCACATCCAGGCCGCGCGCCTCCAGCACCCGCGGCACCAGGGCCATGCGCAGCAGCGGATCATGGGCGGTCTTCACCGCCATCTCCCACAGCCCGTCATGGGCATCGAAATCGCCGTAGTCGTGGCCATAGGCCTTGAGCCGCTCGCGCAGCAGGGCGAAATGGGCGGCTTCCTCGCAGGCCACCTGCACCCAATCTGAATAATAGTCCCGCGGCATGCCGCGAAAACGGTAGACCGCATCCCAGGCCAGGTTGATGGCGTTGAACTCGATGTGGGCGATGGCGTGGATCAGCGCCGCCCGCCCCTCAACGGTATGGATGGCCCGTCGCGGCACCTGCCGCGGATGCACCAGACGCGGCCGCTCGGGCCGCCCCGGCATGCCGATGGGCTGCACCGACTCGCGCGCTTCCAGGCCGAGCAGCCCGGCGCTCCAGGCGGCGCCGGCAGCCACGGTGAAGCGGCGCTTGTCTTCCGCATCGCGGACCGCCAGGATCGCCTGCGCGGCGTCGAACAGGCTGCGCATGGGCTGGCTCAATCGCTGGTCCCGCCCGAGGTCATGTCGTCCCAGAACTGCTTGACCTTGTCGAACCAGCTCCGCTCCTGGGGGGCATGGGTCTCGCCCAGGGTCTCGGCGAACTTGCGCAGCAGTTCCTTCTGTTCGCTGGTGAGGTTGACCGGGGTCTCCACCACCACTCGGCAGAGGAGATCGCCCACCGCCCCGCCGCGCACCGGCCTGACGCCCTTGCCGCGCAGGCGGAACAGCTTGCCGGTCTGGGTCTCGGGCGGAATCTTCAGACTGACCTTGCCTTCCAGGGTGGGCACCTCCAGTTCACCGCCCAAGGCGGCGGTGGTGAAGCTGATCGGCACCTCGCAGTACAGGTTGCTGTCCTCGCGGGTGAAGATAGGATGCGGCCGCACCCGGATCTGCACGTACAGATCTCCTGGAGGGCCGCCGTTCTCCCCGGGCTCGCCCTCCCCCGCCAGGCGAATGCGGTCGCCGTTGTCCACCCCCGCCGGCACTTTCACCGACAAGGTCTTGTGCTCCTCTACCCGGCCGTGGCCGCTGCAGTTGGGGCAGGGATCGGTGATGATCGAGCCGCGCCCGTGGCAGCGCGGACAGGTCTGCTGGATGGAAAAAAAGCCTTGCTGCAGGCGCACCTGGCCGTGGCCGTGGCAGGTCGGACAGACCACCGGAGTGGTCCCTTTGCGGGCACCGCTGCCCAGGCACTCGCTGCATTCCACCAGGGTCGGCACGCGGATCTTGGCGGTGGTGCCGAACACCGCTTCTTCCAGGGTCAGCTCCAGGGTATAGCGCAGGTCGGCGCCCCGGTAGACCCGGGTGCCAGCACGGGTGCCGCCGAAGATATCGCCGAAGACATCGCTGAAGATGTCGCTGAAGCCGGCACCGGCACCGGCGGCACCGGCCGCAGCGTCCACGCCGGCGTGGCCGAACTGGTCGTAGGCGGCACGCTTGCGACCGTCGCAGAGCACCTCGTAGGCCTCCTTGACCTCTTTGAATTTCTCCTCCGCCACCTTATCGTCGGGGTTGCGGTCGGGATGGTATTTCATCGCCAGCCGGCGATAGGCCTTCTTGATCTCGTCTTCGCTGGCGTTGCGGGACAGCCCCAGCACTTCGTAGTAATCGCGTCTTGCCATGGCGTATTGTCAGCTTCTACCACCCGCCGGGGGGCGCTCTTCCCTAGTAAAAAAGTCCGGGACGGGTCGTCCCGGTCCCGGACTGGTCGTGTTGACGGATGGGCGGACAGTTTACTTGTTGTCCTTGACCTCTTCGAACTCGGCGTCCACTACCCCTTCATCGGCCGGCTTGCCGCTCGCCTGCTGGCCGGTGCCCTGGGCGGCACCAGCCTGGGCGTAGACCCGCTCCGCCAGCTTGGCCGACAGCTCCGACAGAGTCTGGGTCTTGGCCTCGATGGCAGTCTTGTTGTCGCCCTTCACCGCCGTCTTCAGATCGGCGATGGCCGACTCGATCTGAGCCCGCTCGCCACCCTGCACCTTGTCGCCCAACTCCTTGAGGGTCTTCTCGGTGGCGTGAATCAGGTTATCGGCCTGGTTGCGAGCATTGACCAGTTCGTGGAACTTGCGGTCCTCGTCGGCGTGAGCCTCGGCGTCCTTGACCATGCGCTGGATCTCGTCCTCGGATAGGCCGGAACTGGCCTTGATGACGATGGATTGCTCCTTGCCGGTGGCCTTGTCCTTGGCCGAGACGTTAAGGATGCCGTTGGCGTCGATGTTGAAGGTCACCTCGATCTGCGGCACGCCGCGCGGCGCCGGCGGGATGTCGGTGAGGTCGAACTTGCCCAGCGACTTGTTGTAGCGAGCCTGCTCGCGCTCACCCTGCAGCACGTGTACTGTCACCGCGGTCTGGTTGTCCTCGGCGGTGGAGAAGATCTGGCTGGCCTTGGTGGGGATGGTGGTGTTCTTCTCGATGAGCTTGGTGAACACCCCGCCCAGGGTCTCGATACCCAAGGACAGCGGCGTGACGTCGAGCAGTAGCACGTCCTTGACCTGACCGCCGAGCACGCCGGCCTGGATGGCGGCGCCGATGGCCACCGCCTCGTCCGGATTGACGTCCTTGCGCGGCTCCTTGCCGAAGAAATTCTTCACCGCCTCCTGCACCTTGGGCATGCGGGTCTGGCCGCCGACCAGGATCACCTCGTCGATCTGCGAGGTGGACAGGCCGGCGTCCTTCAGCGCGATGCGGCAGGGACCGACGGTGCGCTCGATCAGATCTTCGACCAGCGACTCCAGCTTGGCCCGAGTCAGCTTGTAGTTGAGATGCTTGGGCCCCGAGGCGTCGGCAGTAATGTAAGGCAGGTTGATCTCGGTCTGCTGCGAAGAAGAGAGTTCGATCTTGGCCTTCTCGGCGGCCTCTTTGAGGCGCTGCATGGCCAGCGGGTCGCCACGCAGGTCGATGCCGGTATCCTTCTCGAACTGGTCGGCCAGGTAGTCGATGATGCGCTTGTCGAAGTCCTCGCCGCCGAGGAAGGTGTCACCGTTGGTGGAAAGCACCTCAAACTGGTGCTCACCGTCAACCTCGGCGATCTCGATGATGGAGATGTCGAAGGTACCGCCGCCTAGGTCGTAGACGGCGATCTTGCGGTCCTTGCCGGGCCTCTTGTCCAGCCCGTAAGCGAGCGCCGCGGCGGTCGGCTCGTTGATGATGCGCTTGACCTCGAGACCGGCGATGCGACCGGCGTCCTTGGTGGCCTGGCGCTGGGAGTCGTTGAAGTAGGCCGGGACGGTGATGACGGCCTCGGTGACCGGCTCACCCAGATAATCCTCGGCGGTCTTCTTCATCTTCATCAGTACGCGGGCCGAGATCTCCGGCGGCGCCATCTTCTTGCCGCGCACTTCCACCCAAGCGTCGCCGTTGTCAGCGCGGACGATGGAATAAGGCACCAAGTCGATGTCCTTTTTCACCTCGGGGTCTTCGTAGCGGCGGCCGATCAGGCGCTTGATCGCAAACAGGGTGTTCTTGGGGTTGGTCACCGCCTGACGTTTGGCCGGCTGGCCGACCAGCACCTCGCCGTCGTCGGTGAAGGCCACGATCGACGGGGTGGTGCGATCACCCTCGCTGTTCTCAATCACCCGCGGCTTGCCGCCCTCCATGATCGCTACGCAGGAGTTGGTGGTGCCCAAGTCGATACCGATGATCTTGCCCATTGTCGTCCTCTCTGGAATCAGTGCATTTGGCTATTCGGTCAGCGGCTGTATCGCATATGAACCGTCGTTGCAGCCGATGTGGGGGCAGTGCCGGGATTTTCAATCCCTATCGCGGGCCACTTCAGCCGCTGCCGCGAGCGACGATGACCAGGGCCGGCCGCACCAGGCGGTCGTTGAGCAGATAGCCCTTCTGGATCACCTGCAGCACGGTGTTGGGCTCCGCCTGATCCGAGGGCTGCATGGCCACGGCCTGGTGCAGCGCAGGATCGAACTTCTCGCCCAGCGGATTCAGTTCCTTGACGCCGAACTTCTCGATGGTGGCGGCCAGCATCTTCAGGGTCAGCTCCGAGCCCTCCCTGAGTTTCTGCACGTCCACCGTGTCTTGGGCGGCGGCGATGCCCAGCTCCAGACTGTCCTTGACCGGCAAAAGCTCGCCGATGAACTTCTCCAGAGCGTAGCGATGTGCATCTTGCTTGTCGCGCTCGGCGCGCCGGCGCACGTTCTGCATCTCGGCCTCGGCCGTCAGATACAGATTCCAGTGCTGTTCGGACTTGGCCTTGCTGTCTTCCAGTTCCTTGCGCAACACCTCGATCTCGGCACGCAGCGCGTCGAATTCGGTCTGTTCCGCCGGGGGGGTCGCCTCCACCAGGGCGGTATCCTCAGCGGAAGCCGCTGCGGTGGGCTGTTTTTCGTCGTTCATCCACACAGTCTCCGTCAATGCTCGGTAAGGGATAAGGCAAAACCGTCTGGCCTGGAAACTGGGGATCACTGGCGGGAATTCAAGGTGGCCGCCAGCAGCTTGGCGGTCACATCGACAATCGGGATGATCCGCTCGTAGGCCATGCGGGTCGGACCGATCACGCCCAGTACGCCCAGCACCCGCCCGTTCACCGAATAGGGCGCGGTGACCACGCTGCACTGCTCCAGGGCGTCGAAGCCGACCTCCTCGCCGATGAAGATCTGCACTCCCTGGGCGTTCAGGCACTGGTCGAACAGGTTGAGGATGTCGCGCTTGCGGTTGAAGGTCTCGAACAACTGCCGCAGCTTCTCCACGTCGGACAGCTCGGCAAAGCCCATGAGGTTGGTCTGGCCAGCGACGACATAATCCTCGTCCTGCCGGCTGCTGTCCTCGAATACCTTGTCCGCCATCTCGATGACGGTCTGCATCATGCCGTTCATCGAGGCGCGTACATCCTCCATCTCCTGCAACAGATCGCGCCGCACGGTGACGATGTCCTTGCCGGCGAACTGCTGGTTCAGATAGTTGGCGGCCTGGAGCAGCTCCACTGAGGTGTAGGGCCGCTCGGTATGGATGATGCGGTTCTGCACCTCCTGTTCGTTGATCACCAGGATCACCAGCACGCGATTGTCGGACAGCGGCAGGAACTCCACCTGGCGCAGGGTGCGCGTCTCCAGACGCGGTACCATCACCACCCCGGCCAGCCGGGTCAGCCCGGAAAGAAGCTGCGAGGTCGACTGGATCAGAGAGCCGGTGTCCTGGTCGGGGTCGAGCTGGCGGCGCAGCAGCTCCACCTCACGGCTGTCCAGGGGCTGGACGCTGAGCAGGCTGTCGATGAAGAAGCGGTAGCCGCGCGCCGTGGGCACACGCCCGGCGGAGGTGTGCGGCGCCCGCACCAGCCCCAGCTCCTCCAGGTCGGCCATGACGTTGCGGATAGTGGCCGGGCTCAAGTCGAAGCCGGCCCGCGACAGGGTGCGTGAGCCCACCGGCTGGCCATCACGGATGTAGCGCTCCACCAGCGCTTTCAGCAACTGCTGAGCGCGCTCGCTCAGCGGAGGATTGCTCCCATTGCGGATCGCTTTCTGCACCAACGTATGTACCTCGATTAGCACTCTCATCATTAGAGTGCCAAAGAGCAAGCTAGCAACTCGCCTAGACAGTGTCAAGCAAGGGTCCGGTTGGCGGGTCGGACCCGAAATGATACCTTTGGCGGGCTCGAGCTGCACATCACAAGCCCCTGCCATGCCCTATATCTTCAATACCATCGGACTGATCGGAAAGTTCGGCGATCCTAGCGTGGCGGGCACCCTCAACCAGATCGCGACGTTCCTGCGCCGGCGCGAGTTCCGCATCCTCTGCGACGAGGCCACCGCCAAGCTCATCCCGCCCAACGGCCTGGAGGTGGCCAGCCGCCGCACCATCGGCCGCCAGTGCGACCTGGCCATCGTCATGGGCGGCGACGGTACCCTGCTCAACGCCGCCCGCTCGCTGGTGGACTTCCAGGTGCCCATCCTCGGCGTCAACCTGGGCCGGCTCGGGTTCATCACCGATGTCTCCCCCGGCGAGATCCCGGATGGCTTGGAGCAGGTGCTAGCCGGCCAGTTTCGCGAGGAGCAGCGCTCGATGCTGCACGCCGAGATCATCCGCGATGGCCAGGCGCTGACGCAGAGCACGGCGCTCAACGACGTGGTGGTACACAAGCGCGACGTGGCCCGCATGATCGAAGTAGACGCCTACGTCGACGGCCAGTTTCTCAATGCCTACCGGGCCGACGGGCTGATCATCTCCACCCCCACTGGCTCCACCGCCTATGCCCTGTCCGGCGGCGGTCCCATCATCCATCCCAGCCTGGAGGCGGTGCTGCTGGTGCCGATCTGCCCGCATACCCTGACCCACCGCCCCATTGTGCTGGGCGGTGACAGCGAAATCGAGATTTTGGTCAACGAGCGCAACACCACCCATATCCAGGTCACCTGCGACGGCCAGATCAGCCTGCCCATCCGCCCCGGCGACCGCATCCTGATCCGCAAGAAGCGGCGCAAACTCAGGCTCATTCATCCGCCCGACCACGACTATTTTCAACTGCTGCGTGCCAAGCTGAGCTGGGGGGTGCGCCCGGAGGACCGCGGTTAAGGAGAACCCGTGCTGACCCATCTGCAGATCCGCGACTTCGCCATCGTCGAGCAGCTGGAACTGGAGTTGCAACCGGGCATGACCGCCATCACCGGTGAGACCGGTGCCGGCAAGTCCATCCTGGTGGATGCCATCGGCCTGCTGCTGGGCGATCGCGCCGACAGCGGGGTGATCCGCCATGGGGCCGAGCGCGCCGATCTGGTGGCGGGCTTCGACCTCAGCGCCTTGCCGGCGGCGCGGGAGTGGCTGGCGGCGCGGGAGCTGGGCGACGGTGGCGAGTGCCTGCTGCGCCGGGTGATCGGCCCCCAGGGCCGCTCCCGCGCTTACATCAACGGCATCGCTCAGCCCGCCCAGGCCTTGAAGGAACTGGGCGAGATGCTCATCGACATCCACGGTCAGCATGCCCATCAGTCCCTGCTGCAGCGCGACTTGCAACGCCAGCTGCTAGACGACCATGCCGGCAACCAGCCCTTGCTCGCCGAGCTGGGTCGCCACTTCCGCCAGTGGAGCGAGCTGCGTCGGCAACTGGAGCGGCTGCGCCAGGCCGACGCCGAGCGCGACGCCCGCCTCGACCTGCTGCGCTTCCAGGTCAACGAGCTGGAGGCGCTGGGCCTCAAGCCCGGGGAGCTGGCGGAATTGGAACAGGAGCATCGGCTGCTGGCCTCCGCTTCACGCCGGCTGGAGGCGAGCCAGCAGATCCTGCAGTGGCTGTACGAAAACGACGAGGTCTCGGCCGATACTCTGCTCGGCCAGTCGTTGCACGAGCTGGATGCGCTGAGCATCCTGGACTCGCGGCTGGTGCCGGTAGGTGAGCTGCTCACCAGCGCCTCCATCCAGCTCCGCGAGGCCTGCGATGAGCTGCGCCGCTATGCCCGCGACATCGATCTGGACCCGGGCCGGCTGGACTGGATCGAGCGGCGTCTGGCGGAAATTCAGACGCTGGCGCGCAAGCATCGTCTCTCCCCGGAGGAGCTACCGCGCCGCCTGGGCGAGCTGCAGGCCGAACTGGCGGGGCTGGACCATAGCGAACAGCGGATCGAGGCGCTGGAACGCGAGATGGAGCTGCACCACTGCGATTACCAGCGCATCGCCGCCGAACTCGGCCGGCGCCGTCAGGCCACGGCGCGGGAACTGGGCACCGGGGTGAGCCGGGCCATGGCCGGGCTGGGCATGGCCGGTGGCCGCTTCGAGGCGCGTCTGGAGCCGTTGGAACGCCCCACCGCCCAGGGTCTAGAGGCGGTGGAGTTCTGGGTCAGCGCCAACCCGGGCCAGCCGCCGCGGCCGTTGGCCAAGGTCGCCTCCGGCGGCGAGCTGGCGCGCATCAGCCTGGCCATCCAGGTGATCGCCGCCCATGCCACACACATTCCAACGTTGATCTTCGACGAAGTCGACAGCGGCATTGGCGGCGCGGTCGCCGAGGTAGTGGGCAGGCAACTGCGCCATCTGGGGGAGCACCGCCAGGTGCTGTGCG
Organism: Candidatus Competibacteraceae bacterium; assembly: GCA_035575095.1. GTDB lineage: Bacteria > Pseudomonadota > Gammaproteobacteria > Competibacterales > Competibacteraceae > DATLYF01. The sequence goes on along the minus strand of DATLYF010000150.1, from coordinate 7,514 downwards.
TCACCCACCTGCCTCAGGTAGCGGCTCAGGCCCATCATCACTTCCAGGTGAGCAAACTGCGCGAGGCCGATACCACCCGCACCCGCATCGCCCGTCTCGAGGGCGAACGGCGGGTGGAGGAGATCGCCCGCATGTTGGGAGGGATCGAACTCACCGCCAGCACTCTGGCCCACGCCCGGGAGATGATCGATCTGGCGGCGCGCGCCGGCTAGGAGCAGCACGCAACTGCTCATCAGGCAGCGGCGTTATCGCCGGCGGCACTGCTCTCGGCCTGCTGGCAGGCGGCGCAAACCCCGTACAGGATCAGGCTGTGTTCGGCCAGGTTGAAGTGATGGGCGGCAGCCACCGCCCGCTGCCGCTCCTCGATCACCTCGTCGAAGAACTCCTCGATACGCCCGCACTTGACGCACACGATGTGGTCATGGTGATCGCCCTGGTTGAGCTCGAAGATGGACTGTCCGCCCTCGAAATAGTGACGCTTCACCAGGCCGGCCGCCTCGAACTGGGTGAGCACACGGTAGACTGTGGCCAGGCCGATCTCCTCGCCGGAGTTGAGGAGATTCTTGTAGATCTCCTCAGCGGTCAGGTGCTGGTCGTTGCGCTCCTCCAGCATGTCGAGGATCTTCATCCGCGGCAGGGTCACCTTCAGACCCGCTTTCTTCAATTCTTTGGAACTCACACGCATCCTCCATGCCGGTGACGACGGCCATGCACACATAACCCCCTTTGGGTTATGATCGCCAAGTTTCATCACACCGTCCGCTAGAAAAGTATACCAAAATGTTCAGGTTTCCCGTTCGCCCGATCGCGCTCGGCCTGGCCCTTCTCGCCGCAGGATGCAGTTCTTCCACTCACATCCCCGGGCTATACCGGCTGGACATCCGCCAGGGCAACTATATCGACCAGGCCCAGGTGGAACGTCTGCAACCGGGCATGACCCGCCAGCAGGTGCAAGCCCTGCTGGGCACACCGCTGATCGCCGACCCCTTTCACCAGAACCGCTGGGACTACTACTATGCCTTCCGGCCGGCCGGCGGCACGGCGGTGGAGGAGCGCAGCCTGACCCTGTTCTTCGAGGGCGATATACTGAGCCGGGTGATGCAGGGTCCGGCCAAGCAGCCCTGAGCGTGCCCTCCGCTCAGCCCCCCTCTTCCGTTTCCAGGCCGCCCCCGCCTTTCTTCATGCGCTTACCCTCGGCGGCGCGCTGCTTGCGCACCTCCTTGGGATCGGCGATCAGCGGCCGGTAGATCTCCACCCGGTCGCCGGAGCGCAGCACCGCACCCAAGGCGCTGAGCTTGCCGAACATCCCGACCTTGTTGAGCGCGAGATCGATCTCCGGAAAGCGCTCTTGAATGCGCGAGGCGGCGATGGCCTGCTCCACGGTGGTGCCCTCTGCGACTTCCAGGGGGATGATCACCTGCTCGTCGGGCCGGGCATAGGCCACCTCCACCTTGATCGTCTTCGCCTCAGCGTCGCCCATAGACATCCACCGCCCGCTTGCAAAAGGCATCCACCAGGGTGTTGGTGATCTGGCTGAACACCGGTCCTACCGCCATACGCAGCACCGGGTTGGAGAACTCGAATTCCAGGTTGAGCGAGACCTTGCAGGCCGACTCGCCCAGGGCCTGGAAGTGCCAGTAGCCCTCCAGGCGGCGAAACGGGCCGTCCAGCAGGCGGATCTCGATCATCTTGTCCGGCTGCAGGCGGTTGCGGGTGGTGAACCACCGGTTGATCCCGCCCTTGTAGATCTCGATGCTCGCCCGTATCTCGTCCTCGTCGCGGCTGAGGACGCGGGTAGCGCGGCACCAGGGCAGGAAGCGCGGGTAGGACTCGATGTCGTTGACCAGGCGATACATCTCTGCCGCCTGGTACGGCACCAGGGCGCTCTTACTCACGGTTGCCACGCTTGCCCACCTCGTTCATGCTATCGGACTCGCCGCAAACCGGTCATTTTCGGTAAAGTCGTGATTGGACACAACTGCGCCGCCCAAGCCCCTCTTCAAGCATGAGCAAGAAAACCAGCCAGGACAACCAGATCGCCCAGAATAAGAAGGCCTATCACGATTATTTCATCGAGGAGCATTTCGAGGCCGGCCTCGCCCTCGAGGGCTGGGAGGTGAAGAGTCTGCGCGCCGGCCGCGTGCAGCTCAAGGAGAGCCACGTGCTGATCAAGAACGGCGAGGCCTTCCTGCTGGGCAGCCATATCTCGCCGCTCGCCTCGGCTTCGACCCACGTCCAGCCCGATCCCACCCGTACCCGCAAGCTGCTGCTGCACCGCGAGGAGCTGGACCGGCTGATCGGCGCGGTGGAGCGCAAGGGCTACGCCCTGATCCCGCTCGCTCTGTATTGGAAGCGCGGTCGCGCCAAGCTGGACATCGGCCTAGCCCGCGGCAAGAAGGCCTACGACAAGCGCGCCACCGAGAAAGAACGCGACTGGGAGCGGGAGAAGGCGCGATTGCTGCGCAATGGTTGAGCCCTCACCCGCCACATGCCTCATCGTGCTCGCTTGCGCTCTAGCCGCCAGACGAAGTCCTCGACGATGGTCTTGTACAGCTCGTCCTTGAGCACGGCGTCCTCGACCCCGGCATCGATGCTGGGGTTGTCGTTGACCTCGATGACCACCACGCCCTTGGCGCTCTCCTTCAGATCCACCCCGTAGAAGCCGTTGCCGATCAGGTTGGCAGCCTTCAGCGCGGTCTTCACCACGGCCTCGGGGGCATCCTCGACCCGCATCGTCCTGAATCCGCCCTCCTCGCGCCCGCCACCGGCCTCGTGCTTGACCACCTGCCAGTGGTGGCGCGACATGAAGTACTGGCAGACGTAGAGCGGCACCTTGTTGAGGATGCCCACCCGCCAGTCGAAGGGGGTGTAGAGAAATTCCTGGGCCAGGATCAGATCCGAGGACTTGAACAGCTTGCCGGCCTGGTCGAGGAGCTCGCTGCGATCCTCCACCTTCACCACGCCGCGCGAGAAAGAGCCGTCGGGGATCTTCAACACGATGGGATACGGCAACAGGCTTTCCAGCCGCTCCAGACTGTCGCGGCGCACGATCACCGTCTTCGGGGTGCGGACGCGGTGGGTGCGCAGCAGCTCCTCCAGATAGACCTTGTTGGTGCACTTGAGGATGGAGTCGGGATCGTCGATCACCACCATGCCCTCGCTCTCGGCCTTCTTGGCGAACTGGTAGGTATAGTGGTCGATGCCGGTGGTCTCGCGGATGAACAGGGCGTCGAACTCGGCCAGCCGGCCGTAGTCCTTGCGCCGGATCAGCTCGACGTTGACCCCGCACTCGCGCCCGGCCTTGACGAACTGCTGCAGAGCTTTGGTATTGGAGGGCGGCAGCCGTTCCGCCGGATCGTGCAGCACCGCCAGATCGTAGCGGTAGCGGCTGCGCGCCCGGGGCTGACGCCAGCGCTTGCTGAGGTAGGTGGTGAGCGCTTCCAGGAAGGCCAGCTCCTGGGCTTCCGTCAGGGTGTGCAGGGGGATGGGCTTGATGGCGGCGATGCGCCACTTGCCCTGCAGGCGGAACTCCACCTTGAGCAGCGGTGAACGAAAGGCGTCGAACAGCTGCCGCGCCAACTCTTGCAAGCCTTTCATGGAGCACTGGCCCAGAAATACGTCCAGCTCGAAGGCGGTGGCGGTAAAGCCGGGACTGGGTTTGCCGAGAATGGTCTGCACCTGATCGTCCAGGTCCTCGATGTCCAGGCTGTAGATGGATTTGCGCGACAGGTCGTTGATGGTGCGCACGCTGGGAATGACCCGGTGGCGCCGCGCCTCGGCCAGCAGCGAGCAGTAGTAGCCCACGCTCAGGTAGCGGTAGCTGCGGCACAGGTTGAGTACGCGCAGATTGCGGGCGCTGGAATACTCCAGGCTGGACAGATAGTCCTTGGCCGCTACCACCGGCAGCGTGGGGAAATGGGCTTTCCAGTCGGCGAGGTTGTCGACGACGACGATATGGTCGGCCATGGCACCCCCGGCTCAGTGGGGCACGGCCTGACGCCGGTAGAGGATCAGCACCGCCTTCTGGCCGGCCTTGCCATAGCGGGCCATGCGCTGGAACTCCCGGCGCGGGATGGGCATGTCGATGGAATCGGTCACGGTTTCTCCTGCCTCGTGGTCCACAAACGGATCGTGGACATACACATAGTGTTCGTCGAAGCCAGTCACCACCACCCAGTGGGGGAAGCGCTCCTCATAGATGCGGTAGGAGCTGATCAGCACCAGCGGGATGCCGCCTGCCTCGAACTTGGCAGCCAGTGCATCTACGCCCAGCGCCTGGTGGTGCAGGGCGATGGGTAGACCACGGATCTCGTCCAGAAAATCCTCCTGCACCAGCCGCATCACTTCCTTCTTTTCCGGGCTGCGCACCGAATCCACCAAGAACACACTGGGCTCGTTGACATATATCTCCAGATCGAACCCGCGGTGGTAGGCGGCCAGGGCCAGGCCGTAGGGGCCGCAGCCACCGTGGCCGGAGGTCATGAAGATGGTGGTAGCCTCGCGCCACAGCCTGAGCTCGAGCTTACGGTTCAGCTCCAGCGACGGGTCGAGAGCCTTCATGGCCATCATCAGCGCCGAGGGACCGCAGGTAAAATCCAGGCTCTGCGGATAATAGGGCACTCGCGCCAGATCGCGCTTGAGGTGCGGCGCCAGGTTCTTCTCGAAGCGCAGTGCGTCCATATGGTCCTCGTAGTAGTCCAGCACCACCTTGAACTGCTTGTAGCCTTGGCTCTGGAACAGGGCGATGGAAGCGGGATTGTCCTTGCGAATCTCCAGGCGCATGGAGACACAATCGTGCTCCACCGCCGCCTGCTCGGCCGCCTGCACCAGGGCGGCACCCACCCCCTGACCCTGGTATTCCTCGGCCACGGCGATGGAATACAGTCGGGCCATCGAGGTGCCACGCGAGAACAGTACCAGCACATAGCCGCGCAGCCTGCCGTCCTGCTCATCGACCAGTATCGAGGCGTTGGCCTTGGTCAACATGTAACGCAGGCTGCGCCGCGACATCCGATCGGAGAAGAAACTGCGCTGTTCCAACCGTACCAGGGCGTCGAGGTCGTCAAGGGTAGCGGCACGCAACATGGCCGGATCCTCCCGCAGATAATCGGTGGTGAAGTATGAAGGGATTGCCGGCGCCGGTGAACAGCATCACCGCAGCCGCCGCGCCGAGTGCGACCAGCGCCTGACCCCGGCATGGCACCATTGCAGGCCGGTGCCGCGCACTGCCGTCCATGGTTAAGATAAAGAAGGCGAACCGCGCCAGCCGAGGAGATCTGCTCATGCCCCCCAGGATTCTACTCATCCTCCAGGACCCGGAAGCCTCCGCCGGCCGCATTGGCGTCAAGCTGGCGGCGCGCGGCTACGCCCTCGAGGCCCGCTGCCCGCTGGCCGGCGATGCGCTGCCGGCCGAACCGGCCGACTACGCCGGGGCAGTGATCTTCGGTGGCCCGATGAGCGCCAACGACGATCTACCCGGTTTACGTGCCCAGCTCCAGTGGATTCCGCGTCTGCTCGATGCCGGCACGCCGTTCCTCGGCATCTGCCTGGGGGCGCAGTTGCTGGCCCGTGCCCTGGGCGCGGAGGTGCGTCCCCATCCGGCCGGCCAGGCCGAGATCGGCTACTACGCGATCCGCCCCACCACCGCCGGCCAGGCGTTCTTCCCCGATCCACTGAGGGTCTATCACTGGCACATGGAGGGTTTCCAGCTACCCCACGGCGCCGAGCTCCTGGCCAGGAGCGACGACTTCCCGCACCAGGCCTTCCGCTATGGCGAGCGGGCCTTCGGCCTGCAGTTCCATCCCGAAGTGACTCGCGACATCCTGGAAGAGTGGTGTCAGGTGGCGGCACACCATCTGAGGCTGCCCGGCGCCCAGGACGTGGCGCAACAGCGTCTCGGCCACCGCCGCTACGACGCCGCGTTGGACGCTTGGCTGGACGGTTTCCTGGCGCGCTGGCTCGAACCGCTCGTCGCCTAGAGCAGACACAGCGGGGCGGCCGCCGCCGGCAGGCCGTAGTGCGGCAGGTAACGCACCCCACTCAGGTACAACCCCTGCGGCGGGGCGGTGATCCCACCCTGGCAGCGGTCACGGCTCTCCAGCACCTGCCGTGCCCACTTCACCGGTCGGCTGCCCTCGCCGATGGCCATCAGCACCCCGGCCAGATTGCGCACCATATGGTGCAAAAAGGCGTTGGCCTCGGCTTCCAGCAGCACGTAGTCGCCGTGCCGCGCCAGCTCCAGGCGATACACGGTGCGCACCGGGCTCTTGGCCTGGCAGTCGATGCCGCGGAAGGCGCTGAAATCGTGCTCGCCCAGCAGATCGCGGGCGGCCAGCGCCATGCGCTCCACATCCAGCGGCCGGTAGTGCCAGCTCGCCCGGTGACGCATCAACGCCGAGCGCTGCGGCGCATTGAGAATGAGGTAGCGGTAGCTGCGCGCCAGCGCCGAGAAGCGAGCGTGGAAATCCGCCGCCACCGGTCGCGCCCACAGTATCCGCACATCCCCGGGCAGATGGGTGTTGCCGCCCATTACCCAGGCCCGCTCCGGACGCCGGGCGGTGGTGTCGAAATGCACCACCTGGGCCAGAGCATGCACGCCGGCATCGGTGCGCCCGGCGCAGGCGACGTGCACCGAATGATCGGCGATACGCGACAGGGCCAGCTCCAGACAGTCCTGCACCGTGCGCACTCCACCACTCTGGCTCTGCCAGCCGTGGAAAGCGGTGCCGTCGTACTCCACGCCCAGGGCGATGCGCATCAGGGGCGGCGAACTCTCGCTCATCGACCGTACCAACCGTCAGTGATCTCCGCAAACGCACAGGGCAGCCGCGCTGCGGCTGCCCTGTGCAGAATAGGGAGCGAGGGCGCTTCAGGCAACCAGCCTGAGCAGTTCCTCGGCGCGCTGGCGCTGGCGGGCGTCCCCCTCCTGCAGGACTTCTTCCAGCAGGCTGCGCGCGCCGTCCTTGTCCTCCATATCCAGATAGGCCTGGGCTAGGTCCAGCTTGGTCTCGACGTGATCGTCACCACCCAAGGCCGGATCTTCGATGACCAGGATCGGTGACGCTGACTTGGCGGGCTGATCCTCGGCCACCGGCGGCGCCGGGGGCTGGTCGTCCAAGCCGAAATCGAAATCCTTGAGCTCGACCGTCAGAGTATCCTCTTCCTGGAGCGGGAATGCGCTCTCCTGGCCCAAGACCAAAGTGTTATCCGGCAGCTCGTCCGCTGCAGCGCCGGTCGCGACGCTCGTCGGTCGGCCGATGTCACCGGCCATGTTCTGCAGCTCGTCGTCGAAGGCGAAGTCCAGGCTGCGCAACTGGCTGTCGAGATCGTCATCCAGACGCGGCGCCGCGACTGCCGCAGACACCGCCGCCGTCTCGGCGCTGCCGACGGCCGCCGTACTATCCCACTCCATCAGGGCGACATCCAACTCATCGTCGAGCTTGCCCGCCCCGCCGCTAGAGGCGGCGATTGCCGTCGGCTCGGTGACGAAGGCGAACTCGTCGCCGCCGCCGGTG
>DATLYF010000149.1:0-21648 GCA_035575095.1 Candidatus Competibacteraceae bacterium | reverse complement strand
GGCAGCGGCGCAAACCGCCGCTGAGCGTGCTGAGGCGGCTCCGCCCTCCCTGGAAGTGGGCCCGGCGGTGGTCGAGGCCGTCAGCGAGACGGGCGCCGCGCCCGCAGCCGAAGCTGCTGCCCCGGCAGCGGCCGAGGAAGCGCCGGCAGCGGCCGAGGAGAGTGCTGCCCCCAGCGCCTCCGCGGAAACCATCGCGCCGGCGGCTACCCGCGCTGCCGAGGAGCAGGCAGCGACGGAAACCACCGCCACCAGCGAGGCGCTGGAAGCGCCTGCGCGAGACAACGTCGCAACCGATACCCTGGCTACGGAAGTCCCGTTCGAGCGCACCGAAACCGCTAGCGGCGACGGCACCGATAGCGGTGGTGCGGCGCCTGCCGGAAGCGGCGGCGACCAGCCTTGAAGCTGAGCGGGGCGGGTAACCCCCGCCCTGCCTGCGCGTCCCTGCCGCCGGCGCCGGTCCGTTACAGCCCGTGCTGCCGGCGTAGGTGACGGATCAAGCCGACGCTGGCCTGCTCGATCAGATCCAGCACCCGCTCGAAACCGACCACACCGCCGTAATAAGGGTCCGGCACCTCCTGTTCGCCCACCTCCGGGGCGAATTCCAGCAACAGCCGGATCTTCTCCCGCTGCTGCACGCTGCGGCTCAGCGTCAGCAGATGCGCCAGGTTGTCCTGGTCCATGGCCAGGATGTAGTCGAAGCGCTCCAGGTCCTCGGCGGCCACCTGTCGCGCCCGTAGCCCGCTGAGGTCGATGCCGCGGCGTAGCGCGGCTTCCTGGCTGCGCCGGTCCGGCGGGGAACCGATATGGTAGGAATGGGTGCCGGCGGAATCCACCAGCACCCGCTGGTGCAAGCCGTCCTGCAGCAACTTCCGGCGCAGCACCCCTTCCGCCGTGGGTGAACGGCAGATGTTGCCCATGCAGACCATCAGCACTTTGATCATCTCGCATCCTCCGCCACGATGGAGCTTGCGAACCACTCCGCTCCGCGCCATCGACCATCCAATTTGAACGATTTGACCATGATCCTGCCACAACCTGCACGCCTGCGTGCGCTGATCGGCTGTACCCTGAGCTATCGGGGCCAGCCCTGCCCCATCATCGAGGTGCTGGAGGAAGGGCCGGCGCTGGTGCTGGAAGAGAGCGGCGCGTCGGCGATCCAGGCCAATCAATACGGTGAGGCCAGTCGCCGCGCCCCGCGCGTGCACACCGTGAGCGTGTGGAACGTGCACCGCAACGGCGCCAATCCACTGCTGCCGGACTTGCCTGCTCTGCTGGCTCAGCTCGACGCCAGGTAGGCCCTGACCCGCTCCAGGTCGGCAGCGGTGTCCACCCCCGGCGGCGGAGCCGATGCCGCCTCGGCGACGAAGATGCGGATGCCGTGCCAGAGGGCACGCAGTTGCTCTAGAGACTCGGCACGCTCGGCCGGGCTGGACGCCAGTCGGGGATAGCGGCGCAGCACCGCGGCACGGTAGGCGTAGAGGCCAATATGGCGGTAATAGCGTGTTTCCTCAGGCAATTCGCGCTGGCCGCCGGCGAAACGGTCGCGATGCCAGGGAATGGGGGCGCGACTGAAGTAGAGTGCGAAGCCGCAGGCATCGCGCACCACCTTGACGGTGTTGGGATCGAACAGTTCGGTAGCCTCGTGGATCGGCGCGCAGAGCGTGGTGATGCCGGCTTCCGGCTGCTCCACCAACGCCTGTGCCGCCGTGCGGATCAGCGCCGGCGGCATCAGCGGCTCGTCGCCCTGCAGATTGACCACGATGGTATCGTCGTCCCAGCCCAGGCACTCGGTCAGTTCGGCCAGACGGTCGGTGCCGGACGGGTGTTCCGCCGCGGTCATGTACACCGCGGCACCAAAGCCTTCGGCCGCGACACGGATACGCTCGTCATCGGTGGCGATCACCACCATCTCGGCACCGCTCTCCAAGGCGCGCCGGTGGACGTGCTCCAGCAGCGGCCGCCCGGCCAGCGGCAGCAGCAGCTTCCCAGGCAGACGGGTGGAAGCGTAACGCGCCGGAATGGCGACGCGAAACCGCAGGGGCATGGCCACGACTCAGACTTCCTCGTCCGGCTCCAGGCGGCGTGCCTCCTCCTCCAGCATCACCGGGATGCCGTCGCGGATGGGATAGGCCAAGCGGCTGGCCTTGCAGACCAGCTCCTGGCGCTCCTTGTCGTATTTGAGAGGGGCCTTGGTCACCGGGCAAACCAGGATATCCAGGAGTTTCTTGTCCATCGCGTCTCGTCTGTAAAGTCGCTCGGGTCGTGTCACTGCAGCATCACACAGTGCGCACAGACACTGGGCGCAGCGCCGCCAGACGCGCCGTCAGGCGCCGCTCCAGCTCGGCGTCGAGCCGTGCCCGCACCGGCAGGTACCAGCAGCGCGCGCTCGCCCAGGGATGGCATTTTACGGCATCTTTCTCGGTCATCAGTATCGGCAGCGCGTCGTCGAAGGCCAGATCGGCGGCTTGAAAGACATGATGATCGGGAAAGGGATGGGCCACTACCTGGAGTCCGTGTCGGCGCAGCGCGTCGAAAAAGCGTTGGGGATGGCCGATGCCGGCCACGGCATGCACCGCCTGTCCGGACCAGGTGGCCAGGGCGCAGCTCACGCTGGGATCGCGCAGGTTGACCAGCACCTCGCCGACCAGGTCCATGTGCCACGCTCCCGTCTCCGGCACGCCGCCGTTGACCACGAGGAAATCGACCTCAGCCAGCCGCGAGGGCGGCTCGCGCAACGGCCCCGCCGGCAGGCAGGCATCGTTACCCAGCCGGCGCTCGCCGTCCAGCACGACGAGTTCGAGATCGCGCCCCAGTCGGTAATGCTGCAGGCCGTCGTCGCTGATCAGCACATCGCACTGAGGATGAGCGGCAAGCAGGGCGCGCGCCGCCGCCACCCGGTCCGGCCCTACCCACAGCGGGCAGCGGCAGCGCCGGGCCAGCAGCAGGGGCTCATCACCCACCTGAGCGGGATCGCTGCCGGCGCTCACCGCTTGCGGCCATTGCATCGCCCGCCCGCCGTAGCCGCGGCTGATCACGCCGGGATACCAGCCCTGGTCGCGCAGCAGCTCCACCAGCCGCACCACCAGCGGGGTCTTGCCACTGCCGCCGACGGTGATGTTGCCCACCACGACAACCGGTACCGGCAGCCGCTCCACCTGCCGCCAGCCGCGCCGATAGGCGCTGCGGCGCAGCGTCACCAGCGCCTGAAACAGCCAGCTCAGGGGCAGCAGCACGCTGCGCTGCCAGCTCTGCGAGCGGTACCACCAGGTCGGTGCCTCGGGCACGGCTCAGCCGCCGGGATTACTGAAGCCGGGCGGCAGGGTGGCGATGCCGATACGGCTGAAGCCGAGCTGACCGGCCGCATCCAGCACCTGCACCACCGCCCGGTGCGGGGTCTGCGCATCGGCGCGGATGATGAACGGCAACTGGGTGTTGCCGGCCGCAGCCTGACTCAGCGCCGTTTTCAGGGACTCGGTATCGCTGCCGCTGAGGATTTGCTGGTTGACGGCGTACTGCCCCTTGGCATCGATGTCCACCTCGACCCGCTGCTTTTCGGTCTGCGCCGGCGGTTGGGAGCCTTGCGGCAAGGCAATCTTGAGGTCGGACTCCTTGCGGAAGGTACTGGCCACCATGAAGAAAATCAGTAACACCAGCAGCACGTCGATGAGCGGAATGAAGTTGATTTCCGGCTCTTCCCGGGAACGGCGGCGCCAGTTCATGCGGACTCTTCCCGGCTGCCATGCAGCAGATCGATGAGGTGAATGGCCTCGCGCTCCAGGCGGATCACCAGCTCATCGACCCGGCCGCGCAAATAGCGATAGAACAACAAGCTGTAGATGGCCACGATGAGCCCGCCGGCGGTGTTGAATAACGCCTCGGAGATACCGTGGGCCAGGGCTTCGGCATTGCCGGCGCCCTCTACCGAGAGCACCGAGAACATGGTGATCATGCCGAAGACCGTACCGAGCAAACCGAGCAGCGGCGTGATGGCGGCGATGGTGCCGAGGGTGTTGAGGAAGCGTTCCATCTCGTGGGCCAGTTGGCGGCCGGTGTCCTCGATGGCTTCTTTGATCAGCTGCCGGCTCTCGTGGCGGTGTTGCAGGGCGGTGGCGACGATCTGCCCGAGCGGCGAGCGCTCCAGTCCACCCAGTTTGCCTATCACCCGGCCCTGCTGGCCCCAGGCGTGCAGCGCAGCGAGCAAGCTGGGGGGCAGCACCCGTGCGCTGCGCAGTGCCCACAATCGCTCCAGGATGATGGCACTGGCCACCACCGAGCTGAGGATCAGCAGCACCATCGGCCAGCCGCCGACCTTGATGATGTCCAACATGTTCAGGCTCCGCACGCTCGCTTCAAATGCCGAGCATCATACTGGATTTCGGCGGACAAGCGTAGCGTGTCGATAACGACTCTCATTTGCGATAAATGGTTATCGATGCCAGTAGCGCAGCGCCTGCTCCCGGTAGCGCTGCGGCTCCCGGAGTCCGTCGCGTTCGAAATGGAAAGTGATGGCACCGTCCTCGGCGGTATCCAGCAGCCGCGCCCCGGTCCGAGTGTAGAAGGCCCGGGTCTGCGGGCGCGGGTAGCCGTAACGGTTACCGCGCTCGGTGGAGAATACCACGTAGCGCGGCGCCACCGCCGCCAGGAATTCCGGCCGCGACGGCGTGCCCTGGCCCTGCTGGGGGGCGAGCAGCACATCGCTGGCCAGCGCCGCACCATACTGGCGCAGCAGCGCCCCTTCCCCCGCCGCTGCCACGTCTCCGGGCAACAGCAGACTGCCACCCGGCCCCGACACACGCAGCACGCAAGAGCCGTTGTCGACGCCGTAGCCGCCCGACGGCGGCGGATGCAGGAGCTGGAAGCGTACCCCGTCCCATTCCCAGTCCAATCCGGTGCGACACGGCTCCACATCGCGGATGGGTACCGTCTCAGGCCGGGCGGTGAGGCGCCGCCCCACCGGGATGCCTTCTAGCAGGCTGCGCACCCCACCCTGATGCTGGCCGTCGGCATGACTAACGATCAGGGCATCCACCCGCTCCGTCCCCTGCTGACGCAGAAACGGCAGCAACACCCGTTCTCCGGCATCGGCACCAGGACCGTAACGCGGACCGGTATCGTAGACCAGGGTGTGGTTGCGGGTGTGCACCACCACTGCCAGCCCTGCGCCCACCTCCAGCACGCTGGCCCAGTAGGCGCTCTCCGCCGGGCGCGGCAGCGGCGGCCAGGCGAGCGGCAAGCACAGCGCGGCGCCTAGCCAGCGCCCCGGCAGACCACGCGGCCCGAGCAGCCACAGTAGTCCCGGCGCGGCCAGGAGCAGCGTCCACAGCGAGGGTTGGGGCAGCGCGTGGCTGGCCCAGTCCCAGCGACTCATAGCCTCGAGCAGCGGCCACAGGCTGTCCAGGGTGGCGGCCGCCAGACTCAGCAGCCAGCCTTGCGCGACCGCGCTCACCGGCCCGACCAGCAAGGCCAGCAGTACCAGTGGCAGAGTGACGAAACCGATCCAGGGCACGGCCAGCAGATTGGCCAGGGGCGACACCAGCGAAGCTTGCTGGAAGAACAGCGCAGTCAGCGGCAGCAAGGCCAAGCTGATAACCAGTTGCAGGCGCACAGTGGCGAGACCCTGTGCCTGGCGTACGCCATGCAGGCTATAGAGAATCACCGCCACCGCGCCGAATGACAGCCAGAACCCAGGGCTGAGCGGCGCCCGCGGATCCCACAGCAGCACCGCGAGCCCGGCCAGCGCCAGCCAGCGGCTGGGCGGCAGCGGCCGCCGCCAGCACAGCGCCAGTGCCGCAGTGAGCAGCATGATCAGGGCGCGCTGGGTAGGCAGCGGCATTCCCGCCAGCAGAGCGTAGAGCACCGCCACCGGCAGCGTCGCCAGAGTGGCCGCCTGCCGTGCCGGCAGACGCAGGCACAAAGCCGGCCAGCGCCGCCACAGGGCTTGCACCAGCACGAACACCCAACCCGCCACCAGCGCCAGATGGGAGCCGGAGATGGCGATGAGATGGCTGGTGCCGGTACGGTTGAATACTTGCCACTGGCGGTCGGCGATGCCGGCCTGGTGACCGATGGCCAGGGCGGTGATTACCCCCAGCTGGGAATGGCCGGGCAGCTGGTGGGAGAAGGACTCTGTCAGGCGCTGGCGCCAGCGCTCGATCGGAAAGCGCTCGGCTGCGGCCAGATGCTGCGGCGCCGGACTGGTGCGCACATAACCCTGGGCGCTTACCTGCTGCAGGAACAGCCAGCGCTCCAGATCGAACCCGCCGGGATTGCGCAGACCATGGGAATGCCGCAGACGCACCATCAGCCGCCAGCGGTCACCCACTTGTAACGGCGGCGGATCATCATACCAGGTGAGCTGCAGCCGCCCGTCCCAAGGGATGTCGCGGCCATCCAGGGTGAGCCGCAGCGACTGCAGGTGGAAGCGCACACCGCGGCCCAGCGGCTGCGGCAGAGTGGCGATCCAGCCCTCGACGTGCAGGTCACGCTCTGCTTCGGGTAGCGGCGGCCCCGGTTGCGCCCAAAGCAGCCCCCAGAGGAAGCCGGCAATGCTCCAGGCGGGCAGCCGCAGCCAGCGCCAGCGCAACACCGGCAGCGGCAATAGCGGCAGCAGCAGCGCCCAGCCCGGAGCGGGCAGGCTGGCCTGATGGTGCAGCGCTAATAGGCCGAGGAGAAAGGCGATCGTCCCTGAACGCATCTTTGCTGCCGACTGCCGATGAGTTCATAATGTATCAAAACATCGCGCGGTGAGCGTACTTCCAATAATCACTCGCAGGCACTCACCACATGCCCAAGCGTCTGATCAAACGCTATCTACCCGACTACCATACGCTGCGGGAACACAGACATCTGCGTTTCCTCGGCACACGTTTGCACGACCCCAATCTGTGGCACCTGAACCGCCGCTCGGTGGCCGGAGCCATGGGCATCGGCATCTTCATCGCCTTTATCCCTGTCCCGGCGCAGATGCTGCTGTCTGCCATCGCCGCCGTGTGGCTGCGGGTCAACCTGGCGCTGGCGGTGGCCATGGCCTGGATCACCAACCCCATTACCATGCCGCCTATCTTCTACGTCGACTACAAGGTGGGTAGCTGGCTGCTCGGGCAGCCAGCGCAGCCCCTGCCCTTCCATTTCTCCATGGAATGGGTGATGCAGGAGATCCAGCAGCTCTGGCAGCCGTTCCTGGTAGGCTCCGTGGTGGTGGGCATGGCGCTGGGCATGGTGGCGTACATTGCCGTGCGACTACTCTGGCGCATCGCCGTGCTGCGCCGCCGCCGCCGCGACACCGCTCGCCGCGCGCTGCGTAACGGCCAGCCGCTCGGCTGAGCCGCCTCAACCTTCCTGCTGCAGACTGCCGTCCGTCAGCCGCCAGCGGCTTTGCATGCGCGCCGCCAGTTCGGAATCGTGGGTCACCACTACCAGACTGGTGCCCAGCTCGCGATTCAGCTCCAACATCAGCTCGAACACCCGCTCGGCGCTGTGTCGGTCCAGATTGCCGGTGGGTTCGTCGGCCAGCACGCAAGCGGGACGGGTGATCAGGGCGCGGGCCACGGCAGCGCGCTGCCGCTCGCCACCGGATAGCTGCGCCGGCTTGTGGGACAGGCGTTGCCCGAGCCCTACCCGCTGCAACAGTGCCGCTGCCTGCTCGGCAGCCTGGGCCGGCTTCTCGCCACGGATCAGCAGCGGCATGGCCACGTTCTCCAGGGCAGTGAACTCCGGCAGCAGGTGATGGAACTGATAGACGAAACCGAGCAGCCGATTGCGCAGACGACCGCGCGCCGCCTCGCCGAGGCGGCTGAAATCCTGCCCGGCGAGCTTCACCTCGCCGTCGCTCGGCGCATCCAGGCCGCCCAGCAGATGCAGCAGGGTGCTCTTGCCGGAGCCGGAGGCCCCCACCACCGCCACCATCTCGCCGCGCGCCACGGTGAAATTCACTCCGGTCAACACCTCCAGGGTCTGGTCTCCCTGGCGAAAGCGCTTGCCCAGCCCGCGGCACTCCAGCACCGCGGTGTGCGATTCGTGCTCCGACATGAGGGGTTCACTCATAGCGCAGGGCCTCGGCCGGCTGGGTACGGGCGGCCCGCCAGGCGGGATAGAGGGTAGCCAGGGCCGACAGGGAGAAGGCCACCAGGGCGATGACTGCAACATCACCGGGCATGACCTTGGAGGGTAAATCGCTGAGGAAATAGACGTCGGGGGCCAGGAATTTGATGCCAAACACTCGTTCCAGGAACGGTACCACCACATCCACGTTGAGCGCCAGGCTGACGCCACCGATCACTCCCAGCAGGGTCCCTACCAAGCCGATGGTGATGCCCTGCACCATGAACACCCCCATGACCCCCCCGGGGGTGATGCCGAGCGTGCGCAGGATGGCGATGTCGGATTGCTTATCGGTGACCACCATCACCAGAGTGGAGACGATGTTGAAGGCCGCCACTGCCACGATTAGGGTCATGATGATGAACATGGCAGTCTTCTCGATCTGCACGGCGCGGAAGTAGCTCGCGTGGTCCTGGGTCCAGTCGCGCACCCGGTAACCTTCATCAGCCAGTACGGTATCGAGATCGCGGGCCATGCGAATGGCCTGGAAAGGATCGTCGAAGCGCAGCTGCAGACTGCTAACGCCTTCGCCGGTGCGAAACAGCCGCGCGGCATCGTCCAGGTGTACATAGGCGTAGAAGCCGTCGTACTGGTACATGTCGGCGAAGAAGATCCCCACCACCTGGAAGCGCTTCAGGCGCGGCAGGATGCCGGCGGGCGTGCTGTTGACCTGGGGCGTGACTACGGTCAGCATATCACCCACCTGCACTCCCAGGCTGGCCGCCAGGGCACGGCCGAGGATGATGCCGTAGCCGCTCGGCTTTAGATCGTCCAGACTGCCCTCCACCATCTTGGCGGCAAGGTCGGTGACCCGCCGCTCCGCCTCCGGCAGGATACCGAGCAGCTTCACCCCGCTGACCAGGCTGCCATTGTTGAGCATGGCCTGCGCGTCGATGAGCGGCGCCACTCCTTTTACCACTGGATACTGGCGCAGCAGTTCGTCGAGCTGCCGCCAGTCCTGCAGCGGCTCGCCCCAGCGGCTGACGGTGGCGTGGGCGGTCATGCTCAGGATGCGGCCGCGGATCTCTTCCTGGAAGCCGTTCATCACCGACAGCACGGTGATCAGTGCGGTGATGCCCAGGGCCATGCCCACCATCGACACCAGTGAGATGAAGGAGATGAAGTGGTTGCGCCGCTTGGCGCGGGTATAACGTAGACCGATGTAGACGGCGAGGGGATGGAACATGCGGCACTCGTTGCGGGCAGGAGGGGGCCTAAGGCAAACGAGCCGGCATTATAGCGGGTTTGGCCGCCCCGGGGGCGGCCAGATGAATGGCGCTGCACGGCGCCGGGGCGCTCACTGCGGCTGGGTGGCCTGGATCTGAGCGTCGGCGGTGGCCGGTTCACCCACTGTCATGTTGTTGCGGTTACTCTCGACCAGCTTCTCGCCGATGCCGGTCACTTCGCCGAGTTGGTCGATGCTCTTGAAAGGACCGTGCTGTTCCCGATAGGCGACGATGGCGGCGGCCTTCTTAGGACCCACGCCCTGCAGGCCCTGAGCGAGTTCCTCGACGGTCGCGGTGTTGATGTTGACGGGTCCTGCGGCGATGGCCGTGAGGCAGGATAGCGAGAGCGCCGCGGCAGCCAGCAGTTGGCGGATGGGTTTGAACATGATTCCCTCCTGTTCTCAGGGTCCTTGCACGAAATGGTGAAACCGGCAGTGGAGGCGTCGGGGTTTCATTCGGCATCCATGCCGGGCAACGTACCTGTTGCAGGTCCAAAGCTAGTCGGACTCGGGGAGGGAAGCAATTTTTTGTGAACTATTTCATGTCGGCGTAGATGGTCTGCAAAGCCTGCAGCGGATCGGCTGCCGCCGTCACCGGTCGCCCCAGCACCAGATAGTCGGCACCGGCCGTCATGGCCTGGCGTGGCGTCACCACTCGCCGCTGGTCGTCGCCTGCCACATCGGCCGGGCGGATGCCGGGGGTGACCAGAGTGAACGCTCGACCCAGTTCCGTCCTGAGCAGCGC
Source organism: Candidatus Competibacteraceae bacterium (assembly GCA_035575095.1). Classification (GTDB taxonomy): domain Bacteria; phylum Pseudomonadota; class Gammaproteobacteria; order Competibacterales; family Competibacteraceae; genus DATLYF01. The sequence goes on along the minus strand of DATLYF010000149.1, from coordinate 11,578 downwards.
CACCTCCTGGGCCGAGCAGACCACGCCATCCAGCCCCGTCTCCTGGCTTAGCCGGGCCAGACGCAGCACCTGCTGCCAGGGTTCGACGTCGATACCCAGCTCGCGCAGATCGTCCTGTTCCAGACTGGTCAACACCGTCACTGCAATCAGCAGTGGCCGCTGCGCAACCTTGTCCAGACTCTCCCGGGCCGCCTCCAGCATGCGCCGCCCGCCTGAAGCGTGGACGTTGACCATCCACACCCCGAGTTCTGCCGCCGCCCGGCAGGCGCCGGCCACGGTGTTGGGAATATCATGGAACTTGAGGTCGAGGAATACCTGGAAGCCGTGGCGCTGCAAGGCCTCCACTACGGCCGGACCGGCGCGGGTGAACAGTTCCTTGCCCACCTTGACCCGGCATAATTGCGGGTCGAGGCGCGCTGCCAGCTCCAAGGCGGCGCGGGCGGAGGGAAAATCGAGGGCGACGATGAGAGGCGACATGGCTCAGGTTCTCCCAGGCACGGCGGGGCATCGAGCCCAACGTAATCAGGGCATGTTCTTACAGGTGATGTCCGACAGCGGCTTGATGCTGCCCCACGCTTTGCAGCTCGGACAGCGCCAGTGCAGGGCCTTGCCGACGAAGCCGCAGTTGTCGCACTTATAGCGGGCGCTGCCGTTGAACAGCTGCTGACCGATGCGGTAGAGCGCCTCCAGATCCGAGCGCTGCGGCGGCTTGTCGCTGGCCAAGCGCAGTTCCACCAGAGTGGTCAGCCCCTTGAAACTGGGGTGGACGCGCAGTTCCTGATCGAGGAAGGCCAACGCCGCTTCCACCCCCTCGCGCTCACGCAGGTTCTCGGCCAGGGCGGCGCTGAGCAGCCCGGACGGATCCTGGCGCTGGATGCCGCGCAGGAATTCAGTGAACTCGGCCTCGCGTCCCAGGGCGCTGTAGCAGCGCGCCAGCGGCTGGATGATCTCGGGCAGGTAGCGGGGATTCTGCCGCTCCACCCTCCGCAATGCTTCGATGGCGGCGGCGTAGTCGCCGCATTGCATAGCCATGCAGCCGGCCAGCATGCTGGCGCGCACGCACTCGGCGTGGCGCGTCAGGGCCTGGCGCACCAGGGCCGAGGCGGCGGCGATGTCGCCGGCGCGCAGCGCCTCCTCGGCCAGCTCGCAATGGAAATGTGCGATCTCCAGGCGCCGGGATTGGCCAGTGAGCTGCTCCAGGCGCTCGTAACAGGCGATGGCCTGATGCCAGTCCTTCTCCTGTTCGTAGACCTGGGCCAGGCGGGCCAGGGCCAGAGGTGCGTGGGTGACATCCTCGGCCAGCTCCCGATAAAGCGTCTCGGCACGGTCGAACAAGCCCGCACGTACGTAGTCTTCGCCCAACTCCAACAGGGCCTTGCTGCGCTGCTCGGGGGTGAGGTTGCTGCGTGCGATCAGGTTGCGATGGATGTGAATGGCGCGGTCCACCTCACCGCGTCGGCGGAACAAGCTAGCCAAGGCCAGATGGGTTTCGGCGGTGTCGCGGTCGACTTCCACCATCTTCACGAACACCTCGATGGCCTTGTCCGCTTCATCCTCCAGCAAGTAGTTGAGACCGCGGAAATAGTCGGCGTTGTGCCGGCTTTGACTGGCGTGCTGCCACTGCTCCTCGCGCTTGGCCGCCCACCAGCCGGATGCGGCGGCTATCGGCAGCAGCAGCCAGAGCAGTTCCATCATGCCTGCTGGCTATCCGGCTGGAGCTTGCGACGCAGCGCCGCCAGCTCGCCCTGCTGGGTGTGCAGCGTGCGCTGCAGCCTTCCGAGCCGCCAGCGCAACGGCAGCACTATCAACAGCAGACTGATCAGCGCGGTGACCACGACACCAGCGGTAAAAGCGGCGACCAGCACCAAAGCCAGCGGCAGGGTGGCGCTGCCAAGGAAGTAATTGACGGCCACCGGCTCGGAATTGACCACGGCGAACTCCAGGCCGACCACCAGGACCGCCAACAGAACGATGCTGCTCAAGCCGTACTTGATCCAGGACATGGGTTCCTCTGCGCTGCTTGTTGTCGTTTCGCCACGGCCGGGGCGCGGCGGGCTGCCGGCCTGCAAGGGTAACCCGCCGTCTGCGGTGTGAAAAGAGCACTCTGACAGCGATCAATCAAAAACCCACGCCCTGCGGGCGTGGGCTTCCAGTCCGACAAGGGATCTGACGCTCAGCGGATGGTCGAGCCGTTTTTGCGCGCTTCGTTGACGCGCTCGCGCAACTCCTTGCCGGGCTTGAAATGGGGCACATACTTGCCGGCCAGTTCCACGGCATCGCCGGTCTTGGGGTTACGGCCGACGCGCGGCGGGCGAAAATGCAGGGAGAAGCTGCCAAAGCCACGGATCTCGATGCGCTCGCCAGCTGAGAGCGATTCGCTCATCTGCTCCAGCAGTGTCTTCACCGCCAGTTCCACGTCCTTATAGGGAAGATGGCTTTGTTTGCGGGCCAGGGCTTCGATCAGTTCCGATTTTGTCATGGATGCTTCACCGGTTAACCAATACTGGGATGCGTGTTGAATCCCATACTGCCGCCGGTCGCGGGGCACAACCTCATGGGTCGGCCACCGCGACCGGGGAGTCAGTCAAGTCCGATTCGACAAAACGGAGATCAGCGGTCTTTGTCACCCTGCTGCTGCATCTGCTCCTTGAGGAGATCGCCCAGGGTGGCACCGGTGCTGCCCTTGCGGGTGTAGTCGGCGAGCACGGCCTCCTCCTCGGCCAAGTCCTTAGCCTTGATCGACAGCACAATGGTGCGGTTCTTCTTGTCGACGTTGATGAACTTGGCTTCGATTTCATCGCCCTCCTTGAGCACGCTGCGGGCGTCCTCGACGCGCTCGCGGGACAGTTCGGAGGCGCGCAGGGTACCTTCCACGCCATGGCCCAGGTCCACCACCGCGCCCTTGGCATCGACGGAGATCACCTTGCCCTTGACGATGCTGCCCTTGGGGTTGTCGGCCACGAAATTAGAGAAGGGGTCCTTGTCGAGCTGCTTGATGCCGAGCGAGATACGCTCGCGCTCGGGATCGACCGCCAGCACCACGGCCTCCACTTCCTGGCCCTTACGGTACTCGCGCACCGCCTCCTCGCCGGGGATGTTCCAGGAAATGTCGGACAGATGCACCAGACCGTCGATGCCGCCCTCCAGGCCGATGAAGATGCCGAAGTCGGTGATGGACTTGATTTTGCCGGAGACGCGGTCGCCCTTCTGGTGGCTGGCGGCGAAATCCTCCCACGGATTGGGCTGGCACTGCTTCATGCCGAGCGAGATGCGGCGGCGCTCCTCGTCGATATCGAGCACCATGACCTCGACCTCGTCACCCAGGGCGACCACCTTGTTGGGATTGACGTTCTTGTTGGTCCAGTCCATCTCGGAGACGTGAACCAGCCCCTCGACGCCGTCCTCGATCTCGACGAAGCAACCGTAGTCGGCGATGTTGGTGACCTTGCCGAACAGACGGGTGCCGACCGGATAGCGGCGGGCCAGATCGACCCAGGGATCGTCACCGAGCTGCTTTAGACCCAGCGAGACGCGGTTGCGATCGCGGTCGAACTTGAGCACCTTGACTTCGATCTCGTCACCGACATTGACCACCTCGGAGGGGTGCTTGACGCGTTTCCACGCCATGTCGGTGATGTGCAGCAGACCGTCGATGCCACCCAGATCGAGGAAGGCGCCGTAGTCGGTGAGGTTCTTGACCACGCCCTTGACCACCTGGCCTTCCTGCAGGTTCTCCAACAACTGCTCGCGCTCGGCGCTGTACTCCTTCTCCACCACGGCGCGGCGCGACACCACCACGTTGTTGCGGCGACGGTCGAGCTTGATCACCTTGAACTCCAGCTCCTTGCCCTCCAGGTAGGAAGCATCGCGTACCGGGCGCACGTCCACCAAGGAGCCGGGCAGGAAGGCGCGAATCTCGCCAATGTCGACGGTGAAGCCGCCCTTGACCTTGCCGCTGATCATGCCGGTGACGACCTCGTCACCCTCGAAGGCCTGCTCCAGCTTGGTCCAGACGCGGGCGCGCTTGGCCTTCTCGCGGGACAGACGGGTCTCGCCGAAGCCATCCTCCAAGGCGTCCAGGGCAACCTCCACCTCGTCGCCCACCTTCACCTCGAGGACACCGTCCTCGTTCTTGAACTGATCCAGCGGGATCAGCCCCTCGGACTTCAGCCCTGCATTCACCACCACGGCGTCGGGACGGATCTCCACCACCTTTCCGATGACGATGGCGCCGGGTTGCATCTGCTTGTTGGCAAGGCTTTGTTCAAACAGCTCGGCGAAACTTTCGGTCATGGGTTGTTAGCTCGAATGAATTAAACCGCCGGTCCCGGAGGACCCGCGGGTTGGTTGGCTCAGCGGCGCGGATCGGCCGCACCACGGTTGGGTTGAACGACTGTTCTTAATTGCCCGTCGGAGACGCCGCTGTCAGACGCCGTTCGACCAGCGGCCAGACTCTGTCCAGTACCGCGGCGACGCTAAGCGGGGTGGTGTCCACCACGTGGGCGTCTTCCGCCGGCTGCAGCGGCGCCACCGCTCGTTGCGCGTCGCGCCGGTCACGCTCGGCGATGTCCTCGACAAGCGCCGCAAGACTAGCACCCATTCCTTTTTCCTTCAACTGCTTATAGCGCCGCCGGGCGCGTTCCTCGGCGCTGGCAGTGAGGAACAGTTTGAGGGTGGCGTCGGGGAACACCACCGTACCCATGTCGCGGCCGTCGGCCACCAGCCCGGGGGGGCGGCGGAAGGCACGCTGACGCTCCAGCAGCGCGTTGCGCACCGCCGGCAGGACCGCCACCCGCGATGCGGCGTTGCCCACCTCTTCACTGCGGATCGCGTCGCTGACATCGTCGCCGTCGAGCAGGATGATCATGCTGCGATCGGCCGCGACCTCGAAGCGCACATCCAGGGCGCCGGCCACCGCCGCCACCGCGGCCTCGTCGTCCAGGACCACGCCGCGGCGCTGGGCGGCAAGCGCGGTAAGGCGATATAGCGCGCCCGAATCCAGCAGATGCCAGCCTAGGCGCTGGGCTAGCAGCCGCGCCAGGGTGCCCTTGCCCACCCCGCTTGGGCCGTCGACAGTGATCACCGGCACGGCCTGGCTCATGCCGCGGCCTCGGCATGGATCGCCAGCCCCGCCCCGGCGGCCAAGGCAACGAAACCGGGGAAGGAGGTGTCGACGTACTCGGCGTCGCGGATGCGGATGGTGCCGCCGGCGCGCAGCGCCGCCATGGCGAAGCTCATGGCGATGCGGTGGTCGTGGTGGGTCTGGATCTCGGCGCCGCCTGCGAGTTCGCCGCCGCGGATGACGATACCGTCCGGGGTGGGCCGGGCGGCGATGCCGAACTGCGTCAGCCCATCGGCCATCACCTGGATGCGGTCGCTCTCCTTGGCGCGCAGTTCCTCGGCGCCGCTCAGCACGGTCTCGCCGTCCGCGCAGGCGGCGGCCACGAACAGCGCCGGGAATTCGTCGATGGCCAGCGGCACCAGTTCCTCGGGGATGCGGATGCCCTTGAGCGGCGCGTAGCGCACGCGGATATCGGCCACCGGCTCGCCGCCGGCCAGACGCTCGCTGAGGATCTCGATATCGGCACCCATGCGGCGCAGGATCTCGATCACCCCGATGCGGGTGGGGTTGATGCCGACATGTTCCAGGGTCAGGTCGGAGCCTGGGGCGATGCTCGCCCCGACCAGGAAGAACGCGGCCGAGGAGATGTCGGCGGGCACGTCGATGCGGCAGGCGCTGAGCTTGCCGCCGCCGCTCAGGCTGACGCTGCGCCCGGCCCGCTGCAGGGTATAGCCAAAGCCCTCCAGCATGCGTTCGGTGTGATCACGGGTGGGCGCGGGTTCGGTCACCCGGGTCTCGCCCTCGGCGTACAGTCCGGCCAGCAGCAGGCAGGACTTCACCTGGGCACTGGCCATGGGCAGCACGTAGTCGATGCCCCTGAGTCGGGCGCCACCGTGGATGCGCAGCGGTGGCGTGCCGGTCGCGCTGGTATCGATGCGCGCCCCCATCTGGGCGAGCGGTACGGTGACGCGGCGCATGGGACGCCTGGACAACGAGGCGTCGCCGGTGAGCACGCTGTCGAAGGACTGGCCGGCGAGGATGCCGCAGAGCAGGCGGATGGAGGTGCCGGAATTGCCCATGTAGAGCTCCCCGGCCGGGGCCTCGAGGCCGTACAGGCCGACGCCGTGTACGCGCACCCGGCCGCCCTGCGGCCCCTCGATGTGCACCCCCATGGCGCGGAAGGCGTTGAGGGTGCGCAGGCAGTCCTCGCCCTCGAGAAAGCCGCTGATCTCAGTCAGCCCCTCGGCCAGGGCACCGAACATGATGGAGCGGTGGGAGATGGACTTGTCCCCCGGCACGCGCAGCCGCCCGCGCAGGCAGCCGCCGGGTTCGACGACGAAGATTCTCTTGCTCATGCGCGGCTCATTCCCGGTAGAGGTTGTCGCGCGCCTGCTTGGCGCGGCGGAAGATGTCCATGATGGTGGCGCTGTCGCCGCGCTGTACGGCCTCGGTCAGCCGCTCCAGGTCGTAGCGGAACTGCGCCACCACTTCCAGCAGGCAATCCCGGTTGGCCAGACAGATATCGTGCCACATGGTCGGGTCGCTGGAGGCGATGCGGGTGAAATCGCGGAAGCCGCCGGCGGCATAGCGGAAGATCTCGGCGCGATCGTCCATGCGCGCCAGGGAATCCACCAGGGCGTAGGCCAGCACATGGGGCAGATGGCTGGTGGCGGCCAGCACCTCATCGTGGTGGCGCACCCCCATGTCCACCACTTCGGCGCCGGTGACCTGCCACATGCAGCGCACTTTGTCGTGGGCACCGGCATGGGTCTCGGCCAGGGGCGTGAGAATCACCCGGCGGTTCTGGAACAGGCTGGGGAAGGAGGCTTCCACCCCGCTCTTCTCGGTGCCGGCGATCGGATGTCCCGGCACGAAGTTGGGCGGAATGCGGCCGAACACCCGGCGCACGTCCTCCACCACGCAGCCCTTGGCGCTGCCCACGTCGGTGAGCACGCAGTCCGGCTCCAGATGGTCGGCGATGGCGGCGAACACCTTGACCATGGCGCCCAACGGCACCGCCACCACCACCATGTCGCAGCCGTGCACGGCGGCCGGCAGGTCGGTGTCGTAGCGGTCTACCACGCCCAGATCCACCGCCTTGGCCAGTTGCAGCTCGTTGCGGCCGGCGCCCACCACCTCGCCCACCGCCCCGGCTTCGCGCAGGGCACGGGCCAGGGAGCCGCCGATGAGGCCGACGCCGATGATGCACAGGCGCTGGATCAGCGGCGCGCTCATGCCGCCAGCACCTCGGCCAGGGCCTCCAGGCAGCGGGCGTTCTCGCGCTCGGTGCCGACGGTGATGCGCAGGAAATTGGGCAGGCCGTAATTGTCCACCGGACGCAGGATCACCCCCTTGGACAGCAGCGCCTGGAACACTAGGCGCCCGGGACGGCCCATGTCGACGCACAGGAAGTTAGCACACGATGGCAGGGCGCTGAGGCCGAGCTTCTCGAAGCCGGTCAGCAGCTGTGCCATGCCGATACGGTTGACCTCGCGGCTGCGTGCCAGGTAATCGAGGTCGTCCAAGGCCGCGGTGGCCGCCACCAGGGCCAGGCTGTTGACGTTGAAGGGCTGGCGCACGCGGTTGAGGAGATCGGCCACCTGGGGGTGGGAGACAGCGTAGCCGACGCGCAGCCCGGCTAGGCCATAGGCCTTGGAGAAGGTGCGCGAGACGATCAGGTTGGGGAATTGGTCGACCCAGTCGATGGCGCTGGCGTAGTCGGGGACGCCCTCGGCATACTCCACATAGGCCTCGTCGACCACCACCAGGACGTGGGCCGGCATCCGCGCGAGGAAGTCGCGCAGCGCCTGGGCACCCACCCAGGTGCCGGTGGGATTGTTGGGGTTGGCCACGAACACCACCCGGGTGCGCTCGTTGACCAGCGCCGCCATGGCCGCCAGGTCATGACCGTAGGGCATGTCGTGATCGACCGGGTGGGTCTGGGCCACCCGAGCCGTAGCGCCCACCGCCTGCGTGGCAATGGGGTAGACGGCGAAGGCGTGCTGGGAGAACACCGCCTCGTGCTCGGGGGTGAGGAAGGCCCGCGCCACCATGTCCAGGATGTCATTGGAGCCATTGCCCAGGGTGAGGCAGTCCATGGGCACGCCGTGCTTGGCGGCCAGGGCCGATTTCAGCTCGAAGCCGTTGCCGTCGGGATAGCGCGCCAGCCCCGGCAGCGCCTCGCGGATGGCGGCCAGCGCCCTGGGGCTGGGGCCGAGCGGATTCTCGTTGGAGGCCAGCTTGACGACCTCGCTCAGGCCGAACTCGCGCTTGAGCTCGCTCTCCGGCTTGCCGGGCAGATAGGGCGATAGGGTGCGCACCCCGGGCGCGGCCAGTTGCACGAAATCACACTGTGTCACAGTGGTTACCTCACGATGGCAGAACGATGGCGAGTCTTACAGCTCGCCCTTGGGATAGCTGCCAAGGATGCGGAACAGGCTGGCCTCGCGCTCCAGCTCGGTGAGCGCCTTGGCCACCCGCTCCTCCTCCTTGTGCCCCTCCAGGTCGACGAAGAACACGTAGTCCCACATGCCGCGCCGCGAAGGCCGTGACTCGATGCGGGTCATGGTCAGGCCGTGGCGGGCCAGCGGCTCCAGCAGCTTGACCAGGGAGCCGGGGCGGTTGTAGGAGGACATCAGGATGGCGGTCTTGTCCTTGCCCGAGGGCGGCACGCTGCGGGTGCCGATGATGAGGAAGCGGGTGGTGTTGTTGGGCTGGTCCTCGATGTTGCTCACCAGCACCGGCAGCTCGTAGATGTCGGCGGCGCACTGCCCGGCGATGGCCACCGCGGTGCGGTCCTCCTTGGCCAGGCGCGCGGCCTCGCCGTTGCTGCTCACCGGCACGCGCTCGACGTCGGGCAGGTTGAGATCCAGCCATTCCCGGCACTGGGCGAAGGACTGGGTGTGGGAGTAGATGCGCTTGACCTTTTTCAGGTCATCGACGAAGCCGACGATGTGGTGATGGATGCGTAGCTCCACTTCGCCGCAGATCTTGAGGGGCGAGTTGAGGAACATATCCAGGGTGTGGTTGACCACACCCTCGGTGGAGTTCTCCACCGGCACCACGCCGTAGTCGGCCGCCCCCGACTCCACCTCGCGGAACACCTCGTCGATGGCGCGCAGCGAACGGGTGCGCACCGCGTGGCCGAAGTGCTTGAGGGCGGCGGCCTGGGTGAAAGTACCCTCGGGACCGAGGAAGGCCACGGTCAGCGGCTCCTCCAAGGCCAGGCACACCGACATGATCTCGCGGAACAGCCGCGCCATGTCCTCGTCGCGCAGCGGTCCGCGGTTGCGCTCCTTGACCCGGCGCAGCACCTGGGCCTCGCGCTCGGGACGGTAGAAATTGGAGGTATCGCCCATGGCTTGCTTGATCTTGGCCACTTCCTGGGCGCAGCAGGCGCGTTCGGAGATGAGCGCCTGGATCTGCTGATCGAGCTGGTCGATGCGGGAACGCACCGCCTGCAGTTGTTGCTCCGGGCTCAGCCCTTCGTCCGCCGTCATGCTCGCCTCACCCCCTTACGCTTCCAGCACGTCGGCACCGGCCTCATCATCGCCGAACTCGCCGTCGCCGTTCTCGCCCTCGATGCGCTCCACGGCGATCAGCCGCTCCTCCCCTTGCAGGGCGATCAGTTTCACCCCCTGAGTGTTGCGCGACAACAGGGAGATCTCGGCAACGCGGGTGCGCACCAGCGTGCCGGCGTCGGTGATCAGCATGATCTCGTGCTGCTCGTGCACCTGCACCGCGCCGCGCACCTTGCCGTTGCGCTCGCTGGTCTGGATGGCGATCACGCCCTGGCCGCCGCGACCGTGCTGGGGATGCTCCGCCACCGGGGTGCGCTTGCCGTAGCCATGCTCGGTGACGGTGAGGATGTCGCCCTCCTCCTCGACTACGATCAGGGCGATCACCCGCTGTCCCTCATTGAGGCGCATGCCACGCACGCCGCAGGCGGAACGGCCCATGGGGCGCACTTCGTCCTCGTTGAAGCGGACCGCCTTGCCGGCATCGGAGAACAGCATGATGTCGCGGCGGCCGTCGGTCAGGGCCACGTTCACCAGCTGGTCGTCCTCACGCAGGTCCAAGGCGATGATCCCCGAGGGACGCGGCCGTGAGTACTCGGACAACGGGGTCTTCTTCACCGTGCCGAGGGCGGTGGCGAAGAACACGTAGTGGTCGGCGTCGAACTCGCGCACCGGCAGCACGGCGTTGATGCGCTCATCGGCCTCCAGCGGCAGCAGGTTGACGATGGGCTTGCCGCGGGCGGCGCGGCCCGCCTGGGGCAACTCGTAGACTTTGAGCCAGTAAACCTTGCCGCGGTTAGAGAAGCACAACAGGGTATCGTGGGTGTTGGCCACGAACAGCTTGTCGATGAAATCCTCTTCCTTGACGCTGGTGGCTGCCTTGCCGCGCCCGCCGCGGCGCTGGGCGCGATAATCGGCGAGCGGTTGGGCCTTGACGTAGCCGGCGTGAGACAGCGTCACCACCATGTCCTCCTCGCTGATCAGATCCTCGATGGAGAGATCGAGGTGGTCGACCTGGATCTCGGTGCGGCGGGCGTCGCCGAATTGGGCCTTGAGTTCGCTCAGCTCGTCGCGGATCACCCGCTGCAGCCGGTCAGGATTGATCAGGATGTCCAGCAGGTCCTGGATGGTGGCCAGCAGCTCACGGTATTCAGCGATGATCTTCTCCTGCTCCAGCCCGGTCAGGCGGTGCAGGCGCAGGTCGAGGATGGCCTGGGCCTGGGCCGGCGACAGGCGGTAGCCGTCGGCCACCAGTCCCAGCCCCTCGTCCAGCTCCTCCGGCCGGGTCAGCTCGGCGCCGGCGCGCTCCAGCATCGCGGTGACGATGCCCGGCACCCAGCTGCGCGCCAGCAGTCCTGCCTTGGCCTCGGCCGGTCCCGGCGAGGTCTTGATCAGCTCGATCATCGCATCGATGTTGGCCAGGGCCACCGCCAGGCCTTCCAACACGTGGGCGCGCTCGCGCGCCTTGCGCAGATCGAACACGGTGCGCCGGGTGACCACCTCGCGGCGATGGCGCAGAAAGGCCTCCAGGATCTCCTTGAGGTTCAGCACCCGCGGCTGGCCCTCCACCAAGGCCACCATGTTGATGCCGAACACGCTCTGCATCTGGGTGTGCTGGAACAGGTTGTTGAGCACCACCTCGCCCACCTCGCCGCGCCTGAGCTCGATGACGATGCGCATGCCGTCCTTGTCGGACTCGTCGCGCAGTTCAGTGATGCCCTCGATCCTCTTCTCCTTGACCAGTTCGGCGATCTTCTCGATCAGCCGCGCCTTGTTCACTTGGTAGGGCAGTTCGGTGACGACGATAGTCTGCTTGCCGGTCTTGTCATCGACCTCGATCTCGGTGCGGGCGCGCACGTAGATGCGGCCGCGCCCGGTGCGGTAGGCCTCGCGGATGCCGCGGGCGCCATTGATGATGCCGGCGGTGGGGAAATCCGGGCCGGGCAGGTGGCGCATCAGCTCGTCGACGGTGATGGCCGGCTCGTCCAGCAGGGCCACG
>DATLYF010000148.1:0-7523 GCA_035575095.1 Candidatus Competibacteraceae bacterium | reverse complement strand
GGTAAGGGCCGAGCCGATGAAACCGGCGCTGCCGGTGACCAGGACCTTCATCGCCGCCCCCGTCACAGCCGGCCGTCCACCGCGCTGGCGGGCAGTATGCCCTTCACGTCGAACAGCACGCAGTCTGGCCGGCCCAGGGCGCGGATGCCCGCTGCACCGAGCTCGGCGAACTGGCGGTGGGCCACGGCCAGGATGATGGCGTCATAGTGCGCTGGCCGCGGTTCACGCACCAGGCTGATGCCGTACTCGTGGCGCGCGGCTTCGGCATCGATCCAGGGGTCGTAGACCTCGACGCGGGCGTTGTAGGTCTCGAACTCGCGGACGATGTCCACCACCCGGGTGTTGCGCAGATCCGGGCAATTCTCCTTGAAGGCCAGCCCTAGCACCAGCACCGGCGCATCGACCACCTGCAGCCGGCGCTGGGTCATGAGCTTGACCACGCGCTGCGCGACATAGGCGCCCATGCCGTCGTTGATGCGCCGCCCGGCCAGGATCATCTCCGGGTGATAGCCGACGGCCTGCGCCTTGTGGGTGAGGTAATAGGGGTCGACCCCGATGCAGTGCCCTCCCACCAGCCCGGGCTTGAAGGGCAGGAAGTTCCACTTGGTGCCGGCCGCCGCCAGCACCTCCTGGGTATCGAGGCCGAGCTGGTGGAAGAGGATGGCCAGCTCGTTGATCAGCGCGATGTTGACATCGCGCTGGGTGTTCTCGATGACCTTGGCCGCTTCGGCCACGCGGATACTGGAGGCGCGGTGGGTGCCGGCGCTGACCACGCGCCGGTAGAGGGCATCGATGAACTCGGCCGCCTCCGGGGTGGAGCCCGCCGTGATCTTGGTGATGGTCTCCAGGCGATGCACGTGGTCGCCGGGATTGATGCGCTCGGGGCTGTAGCCGACGAAGAAGTCACGGTTGAAGGTAAGCCCCGATTCGCGTGCCAGGATGGGCACGCACACCTCCTCGGTGGCGCCGGGGTAGACGGTGGACTCGTAGACCACCACATCGCCGCGGCGCAATCGCCGCCCGGCGGTGGTGCTGGCGGCGATCAGCGGACCGAAGTCGGGGCGCTTGTGCTCATCAATGGGTGTGGGGACCGTGATAATGATGATGTTGCAGGACAACAAATCATCAGCATCGTTGGTATAATGTAATAAATGTGCTTGGCGCAGTTCGTCGCCGACTACCTCCAGCGTTGTATCGATGCCCTCCCGCAGCTCGCGGATCCGCTTCTCGTTGATATCGAAGCCCACGGTGGGGAACTGGCGGCCGAAAGCCACCGCCAACGGCAGGCCGACATAACCCAGTCCTATAATCCCGATGCGCGCAGTGTCTAAGTTGAACATAAGTTTCTGCTTTCCCAATGGGTTGGGGCGAGATGAAGAGGGGGAACGCCAGGTCGCGCGTACTCAAAGTCTATGTTGAATCTTCCATACTCGCCAATCGCTGTGTGCCGCGCCGTTGTGCTGGCGCTGGCCTTGGTGTCCTTGCAGCCTTCTCCAGTGTGGGCCTTGAGTGCCGAGCAATCGGCCACGTTCCTGCAGTTGTTACAGTACGGCCAGGTCGATGCCTGGCGCATACAAAGCCGGGGTGGTGGCGGAGACTGGCGGTGGCTGGCCGAAACGCTCCTGCAGCAGCGCTATCGGCTGGCCCAGCCCGAAGGCGGTCCGGCCAGCCCGGCTGCAAGCGCGGCCAGCGACACGCCGGGGCAAGATCAGGATCTGGTGCTGCTGGAGAGCTTGGCGGTGCTGGCCGAGCTGGAGGCCGGCCGCGTCGACCGCGCCATCGAACTGGCCAGCGCCCTGGTGCGCAAGCTGCCCGACCACCCCTTGTCCCACAACCTGCTGGGTGCGGCTTATCTGGCCAAGGGGGATGTGGCCCGCGCCCGCCAGTCCTTCCAGCAGGCGCTGCGGCTGCAGCCGGATCTGCTGGCGGTGCAAGTCAATCTGGCACGGCTCGATCTCAAAGAAGGCGATACGGCCGCCGCCGAAGCTCGCTACCGCGCGGTGCTGGAGCGTGATCCGCAGTACCTGGATGCACTGCTCGGCATGGCCGATGTCAACGATCAGCTCGGCCGCCCGGAACAGGCGGCGGAATGGCTGGAGCAGGCCTGGCAGACCCATCCGGGCGCCTACGACGTGGGACTGTCCCTGGTCAAGCGCTATCTGGAGCTGAACCGGCTGGGCGCGGCCCTGGACACCGCCAAGCTGCTGCGTCAGGGCCAGCCGCAGGAGCCGGCGGTGGTGCGCGCCTACGGTCTGGCGCTGCTGGCCAACGGCGACGCCGAAGGCGCCCAGCAGCAGTTCCAGTGGCTGCTGGAGCGCGAGCCGCAGTCGGCCGAGCTCTGGCATCTGCTAGCCACCGCCCAGCTGCGCCGCCAGGACAGCGCCTCGGCTGCCGCCTCGCTGGACAAGGCCCTGGCGCTTGCGCCTGACTACCTGCCGTCGCTGATCGTGCGTTTCCAGCTGCAGCAGCAGGGACGGCAGCCCGATGCGGCCCTGGCCACCGCCCAGGAGATCCAGCGCCGCTACCCGCAGCTCAGCGTCGGCTATCAGCTGGAGGGCGAACTGCACCAGCAGCAGGGCGAGCTGGGCAAGGCCATCGAGAACTACGCCAGCGCCTACGCCAAGGCGCCCAGCGCACCGCTGGCTCTGGCCCTGGCGGCAGTGCAGCGCCAGGCCGGGGCCGACGAGAGTGCGCTGATCACCCTGCGCGGCTGGCTGCAGGAACATCCCGACGATCTCGCGGTGCGCAGCCGGCTGGCCCAGTACCTGGACCAGATGCAGCGGCGCGAGGAAGCCATCGCCGAGTACCAGCGCATCCTGGCACAGCAGCCGGACAACATGCTGGCGCTCAACAACCTGGCCTGGCTATACAATGCTCTCGACGATCGCCGCGCCATCGGCTATGCCGAGCGCGCCTTCGAGCTGGCGCCGGAGCGGCCGGAGATCCTCGATACCTTGGGCTGGACCCTGGTGCAGCATGGCGGCGACGTGGAGCGCGGTCTGCGCCTGCTGCAGGAGGCGGTGCTGCGCGCCCCACAGCTGGCCGACATCCGTTACCATCTGGCGGCCGCCTATGAAAAAGCCAATCGCCTGGCGGAGGCACGGCAGGAGGTGGAGAAGCTGCTCAGCAGCGACGAGCTGCCGGGCTTCTCCTACCGCGAGCAGGCCAAGGCCCTGCACCAGCGCCTGCTGGAGCGGGGCTCCTGAGCCTCACTTGACCCGCATCCCCGGTTCGGCTCCGCTATCTGGGCTGAGCAGATAAATGCCACTGCCCTCGCCGCCGCTGGCGGCCAGCACCATGCCCTCGGAGACGCCGAAGCGCATCTTGCGCGGGGCTAGATTGGCCACCATCACGGTCAGTCGACCCACCAGCTTGTCAGGCTCGTAGCCGGCCTTGATGCCGGCGAAGACGCTGCGCGTCTCGCCGCCCAGGTCCAGGGTCAGACGCAGCAGCTTGTCAGCACCGTTCACCGCTTCGGCGGCGGCGATGCGCGCCACGCGCAGATCGATCTTGGCGAAGTCCTCGATGGTGATGGGCGGTGCAATGGGGTTGGCGGCCAGCGGCCCCTGGGGCGCCGGTGTGGCGGATGCGCCGATGCTCTCCTTGGAGGCCTCCACCATGGCCTGGATCTGCGCTGCCTCGACCCGCTGCAGCAGCGGCTGGAAGGGGTTGATGCGGCTGCCCAGCAGCGGCTCCGGCAAGTCGGCCCAAGTCAGCGCCGGTATGTTGAGGAAGTTCTCGGCGTCGGCCGCCACCTGGGGCAACACCGGCTTGAGGTAGATCATCAGCAAGCGGAACAGGTTGAGCCCCATGGTGCATACCGCCTGCACCTCCGCCGCTGCGCCCGGCTGCTTGGCCAGCACCCAGGGCTTGCGCTCGTCGATGTACTGGTTGGCCCGATCGGCCAGGGCCATGACCTCGCGCATGGCGCGGCCGAATTCCCGCTCCTCGTAGTACTGGGCAATGGTGGCGCCGGCCTCGACGAATTCCCGGTACAGCAACGGCTCGGACAGGGCCGCCGCCAGCCGTGCGTCGAACAGCTTGTGGATGAAGCCAGCCGAACGGCTGGCGATGTTCACCACCTTGCCCACCAGGTCGGCGTTGACGCGGCTCTGGAAATCCTCCAGGTTGAGGTCCAGGTCGTCGATGCGCGCAGACAGCTTGCTCGCCAGGTAATAGCGCAGGTACTCGGGGCGCAGATGCTCCAGATAGGTGCGGGCCTTGATGAAGGTGCCGCGGGACTTGGACATCTTTTGGCCATTGACGGTGAGGAAGCCGTGGCAGAACACCCCTGTCGGTTTGCGAAAGCCCGCCCCTTCCAGCATGGCCGGCCAGAACAGGGTATGGAAGTAGGCGATGTCCTTGCCGATGAAGTGATAGAGCTCGGTGTCCGAGTCGTAGCGCCAGAACTCGTCGAAATCCAGGCCGCTGCGCGCGCAATAATGCTTGAAGCTGGCCATGTAGCCGATGGGCGCGTCCAGCCAGACATAGAAATACTTGCCCGGCACGCCGGGAATCTCGAAGCCCCAGTAGGGCGCGTCGCGGGAGATCTCCCAGTCCTTGAGGCCGTCCCTGAACCATTCCTCCAGCTTGTTGGCCATCTCCGCCTGCACGTGGCCGCTCTCCAGCCAGGTGCGCAGCATGTCCTCGAAATCGCCCAGCTTGAAGAAGAACTGACTAGTCTCGCGCTCCACCGGCGTGGCCCCAGAGAGGATGGAGCGCGGATTCTTCAGGTCGGTGGGGGTATAGGTGGCGCCGCACACCTCGCAAGCGTCGCCGTACTGGTCGGGGGCGCCGCAGCGGGGGCACTCGCCTTTGATGAAGCGGTCGGCCAGGAACATGCCCTTCTCGGGGTCATAAGGGCGCAGGATGGTGCGCTGAGCGATGTGCCCGGCCTCTTGCAGGCGGCGGAAGATCAGCTCGGCGTAGTGGCGATTCTCCGGCGAGTGGGTGCTGTAGTACTCGTCGTGGCCGATGAGGAACTCGGCGAAATCGGCCCGGTGCTCGGCGCCGATGCGCGTGATCAGTTGCGCCGGCTCGATGCCCTCCTGCTGGGCGCGCAGCATGATGGGCGTGCCGTGGGCGTCATCGGCGCAGACATAGATGCACTGGTGTCCGCATAGCTTCTGGAAGCGCACCCAGATATCGGTCTGGATGTGCTCGACCATGTGCCCCAGATGGATTGGACCGTTGGCGTAGGGCAGGGCGCTGGTGACCAGGATCTTGCGGATGGGCGTCGTCATGGGTGTGAGCGATGGCAAGCTACGGGAAATCCGGAACTCGCTAAAGTAACAGCATTGGACCGCAACCGCCACCGCACGGGCGGAGAGGAGACGAGATGAAGGGCGGGGTAGTGCTGGCGCTGGGCGTGGCGCTGGCCGCGGGAGCGGCCGTGTACGGGTGGACCCGGCCGCGGCCGGTGGCGGTGCAGGTGCGCGCCGTGGAGCTGGGCGCGGTAGAGGCCACCGTGGCCAACACCCGCGCCGGCACCGTCAAGGCCTGCCGCCGTGCCAAGCTGTCGCCCCCGGGCGGCGGCCAGGTCAGCGTGCTGGCGGTGCGCAAGGGCGACGAGGTGGCCGCCGGTCAGTTGTTGCTGGAGCTGTGGAACGAGGACCTCAAAGCCCAGTTGACCCTAGCCGAGAGCCAGCTCGCCGCCAGCACCTCCCGCGCCGAGGAGACCTGCCTTACCGCAGAGGTGGCGCGGCGCGACGCCGATCGCCTCAAGCCCCTGGAGCGGCGCGCGCTGGTGTCGGCGGAGCGCATCGATCAGGCCGAGACCGAGGCTCGTGCCCGCGCCGCCGCCTGCAGTGCCGTCCGTGCCGCCGTCCAGGTGAGCACGGCCCAGATAGCCGTGGCCCGCGCTGCCCTGGAGCGCACCCGGCTGCGCGCGCCGTTCGCCGGGGTGGTGGCCGAGATCACCGGCGAGGTAGGGGAAATAGTCACACCCTCGCCGCCCGGCATCATCACGCCGCCGGCGGTGGACCTGATCGACCACTCCTGCCTCTACGTCAGCGCCCCCATCGACGAGGTCGATGCTCCCGCCATTCGCGTAGGCCAGGCGGCGCGCATCACCCTGGACGCCTTCCCCGGCCAGGTGTTCGGTGGCCGGGTGCGGCGCATCGCCCCCTACGTGCTGGACCTGGAGAAGCAGGCGCGCACCGTCGAGGTGGAGGCGGAGTTCGTCGATGCGGCGGTGCGCGAGCGCCTGCTGCCAGGTTACAGCGCCGACCTGGAGGTGATTCTGGAGCGCCGCGAGCGGGCCCTGCGCGTGCCGAGCGAGGCGCTGCTGGAGGGCGACCGGGCGCTGGTGCTGGGCGGCGACGGCCGCCTGCGCGAGCGCCGCGTGCAGGCCGGGCTGCGCAACTGGAACTGGACCGAGGTGCGCGCGGGCCTGGCCGCCGGCGAGCGGGTGGTAGTATCGCTGGATCGCGCCGGCGTGGAGGCCGGCGCGCGTGCGGTGGCCGAGCCATGATCGAGCTCAGCGGCGTAACCCGGGTGTTCCAGGTGGGCGAGCAGCGCGTGCACGGCCTGCGCCAGGTGGATCTCAGCATCGCCGCCGGCGAGTATGTGGCGGTAATGGGGCCGTCGGGCTCGGGCAAGTCGACCCTGCTGCACATCATCGGGCTGCTCGACCGCCCCGATGCCGGCACCTACCGCCTGGAGGGGCGTGACACCGGGGCGTTGGACGACGAGGCCCTGGCGGCCCTGCGCCGCGAGCGCATCGGCTTCGTCTTCCAGGCCTTCCACCTGGTGCCGCGGCTCTCGGCGGCGGAGAACGTGGAGCTGCCGCTGATGCTGGCCGGCGTCGCCCCGGTGCAACGGCGGCGGCGGGTGGCGGAGGCGCTCCAGGCCCTGGGATTGGCCGAGCGCGCTGACCATCGTCCCGATCAGCTCTCCGGCGGCCAGCGCCAGCGCGTGGCCATCGCCCGCGCCATGATCCTGCACCCACGAGTACTGCTGGCCGACGAGCCCACCGGCAATCTGGACCGCCAGTCCGGGCGCGAAGTGCTGGCCATCCTGGAGGAGCTGAACAGCCAGGGTATCACCCTGATCGTGGTCACCCACAACCCGGAGATCGGCGAGCGGGCGCGGCGCTGCTTGCGCCTGGTGGACGGCCGCATCGTCAGCGACACCGGGGAGCGCGGGCATGCGCCTGCCTGACCGGCTGCGCTTCGCCGCCCGGGCGCTGGACCGATACCGGCTGCGCTCGGCGCTGATGCTCACCGCCATGGCCATCGGCGTGGCCGCCGTGGTGCTGCTCACCGCCCTGGGCGAAGGGGCGCGGCGCTACGTGGCCGGCGAGTTCGCGGCCCTGGGCAGCAACCTGCTCGTCGTCCTGCCCGGGCGCAGCGAGACCCGCGGCGGGCCGCCGCCGATGCTCGGCGAGACGCCGCGCGACCTGACCCTGGATGATGCCCTGGCGCTGACCCGCAGCCACCTGGTGCGGCGCATGGCGCCGCTCAGCCTGGGCTCGACCACTGTCGCCTACGGCGGGCGCTCGCGCGAGACCACCATCCTCGGCT
>DATLYF010000147.1:0-15335 GCA_035575095.1 Candidatus Competibacteraceae bacterium | reverse complement strand
CCAACACCCCGGGGGTGCTCACCGACGCTACCGCCGACCTCGCCCTGACGCTGCTGCTCATGGTGGCGCGCCGCGCCGGCGAGGGCGAGCGCGAGCTGCGCGCCGGCCGCTGGCGCGGCTGGCGGCCGACCCATCTGCTCGGCACCCAGGTTGCCGGCAAGAGCTTGGGGATCGTCGGCTTCGGCCGTATCGGCCAGGCCACCGCGGAGCGCGCCCGCTTCGGCTTCGGCATGCACATCCTCTACCATAGCCGCCGACCCGATGCAGGGGGGGCGGCTGAGCGGCTCGGCGCGAGCTATTGCGCCACCCTGGAGGAATTGTTGCAGCGCGCCGATTTCGTTTCCCTGCATTGCCCGGGCGGGGCGCAGAACCGTCATCTCATCGACGCGCGCCGGCTGGGCCTGATGAAGCCGGGTGCTTTCCTGATCAACACCGCCCGCGGCGACGTGGTCGATGAGCAGGCTCTGGTGCAGGCGTTGCGCAGCGGCCATCTGGGCGGCGCCGGCCTGGACGTGTACGAGCACGAGCCGCGTGTCGCCCCCGGGCTGCTAGAGCTCGACAACGTGGTGCTGTTGCCCCATCTCGGCAGCGCCACCACCGAGACCCGCGAGGCCATGGGTATGAAGGTGGTCGATAACGTGCTGGCCTTTTTCGAGGGGCGCGAACCGCCCGACCGGGTAGTCTGACATGGACGCCGCCGCCCGCCTCGAAGCCCCCGGCGACGCCTATCTGCAGCAGGTGGTGCACCTGTTGCAGAACCTGTTCGCCGAGGTGCTGCGCGCCCGCCAGCCGGAGCTGGCGCCGCTGCTGTCGGGGGCGCCGCTGCCCGCCGGGCACGAACTGCGTGCGCTGCAGGTACAGGGTATCTGGTTACAGCTCCTCAACATCGCCGAGGAGAACGCTGCCATGCGCCGCCGCCGCGAGCAGGAGAGCGTGGGTGGGCCGGAGCAGGTGGAAGGGCTGGCGCGGGTGTTCGCCGCGGCGGCGCGGCGCGGCGTGGAGCCGGGCGCGGTGCAGACGCTGCTCGACCAGGCCGAGGTGCGGCCGGTGCTCACCGCCCATCCCACCGAGGCCAAGCGCGTCACGGTGCTGGAGATCCACCGTCGCATCTACCGTCTGCTGGTGGATCTGGAGTCGCCACGCTGGACCCCGCGCGAGCGCGCCGAGCTGATGACGGCGCTGCGCGACGAGATCGATCTGCTCTGGCTGACCGGCGAGCTGCGCCTGGAGAAGCCCAGCGTCGAGCAGGAGGTGGCCTGGGGCCTGCATTTCTTTCACGAGAGCCTGTATGGCCGTGTGCCGGAGTTGCTGGAATCCCTGGAGGGGGCGCTGAGCCGCGCCTGGCCCGGGCACGCGTTCCGCCTGTCGCCGCTGCTGCAGTTTGGCTCCTGGATCGGTGGCGACCGCGACGGCAACCCCTTCGTCACTCACGAGGTCACGCGCCGCGCCCTGGAGTGCTACCGCCAGGCCAGCCTGGAGCACTACCGGCGACGGCTGGAGACGCTGTTGCGCACTCTCAGCGTGGCCGACCATCTGCTGCCCCTGGGCGAGGCGTTCGAACGACAGTTGCAAGCGGTGCTGGCGGCCAGCGGTGCGGCTGAGGCGATCCGCGCCCGCAACCCGCGCGAGCCGCTGCGCCAGTACCTGGCGGCCCTGCTGCGACGGGTGGAGGCGACCCTGGCCGGGGAAGGCGTCGCCTACCGCGATGCCGACGAACTGATCGATGATCTGCGGGCGCTGGAGCGGGCCCTGGAGGCGCGCGCCAGCGGCAACCTGGCGCGGCGCTGGCTGCGCCCGCTGCGCTGGGAGGTCGAGGCGTTCCGCTTCTGCACCGTGCGCCTCGACCTGCGCGAGAACACCACCGTCACCAACCAGGTGCTGCGCGCCATCTGGCGCCGACTGCGGGACGACGAGCCGCCCGCCGAGGACACCCCGGCCTGGCGGCAGTGGCTGCAGGCCGAGCTGGCACGGCCGCTGGAGATGCTGCCGGATCTATCCGGACTGCCGGCGGTGGCCACCGACCTGTTGGCGGTGCTGCGCCTGGTGGGCGAGCGCGGGATGCGCTACGACCGCGAAGCGGTGGCCAGCTTCGTGCTCAGCATGACTCATGGCGTGGCCGACATCCTCGGCGTCTATCTGCTCGCCAAGTACGCCGGCTTGTTCGCCGACGCCCAAGGGGTGGAGCACTGCACGCTGCTGGTGGTACCGCTGTTCGAGACCATCGAGGACTTGCAGCGCGCCCCCGCCATCCTCAAGGAGCTGCTGCGCATCCCCCTGGTGCGGCGCACCGTGCGCGCCTTGGGCGGCCGCCAGGAAGTGATGATCGGCTACTCCGACTCCAACAAGGACGGCGGTTTCTTGTGCGCCAACTGGGAGCTGTACCAGGCGCAGATCCGCCTGACCCGGGTGGGTTGGGAGTGCGGTGTGCCGGTGAGCTTCTTCCACGGCCGCGGCGGTTCGGTGAGCCGCGGCGGCGCCCCCACCGGGCGCGCCATCGCCGCGCAGCCGGCCGGCTCCATCGGTGGCCGGCTGCGGCTGACCGAGCAGGGCGAGGTGGTCTCCTCCAAGTTCGCCAACCGCGGCACCGCTCACTATCAGCTGGAGCTGCTCACCGCCAGCGTGCTGGAACACAGCCTGATGCGCGAGCGCCCGGCGGCCCATGGCGAGTTCGACGAGGCCATGGAGGCTCTGGCTGGCGCCGCCTACGCCACCTATCGCCGCCTGGCCGAGCACCCGGGATTGCTGGCTTACTACCAGGCGGCCAGTCCGGTGGAGGAGCTGGCCCTGCTCAACCTCGGCTCGCGTCCGGCGCGACGCTTCGGCGCCCGCACCCTGGCCGACCTGCGCGCCATCCCCTGGGTGTTCGCCTGGAGCCAGAACCGCCATCTGATACCGGGCTGGTACGGGGTGGGCAGCGGCCTGGAGAACTTCATCCAGGTGCGCGGCGCGGAGGGCGAGCGGCTGCTGGCGCGGATGTTCCACGAATCGCTGCTGTTTCGCCTGATTCTGGACGAGGTGGAGAAGACCCTGGCCCTGGTGGACCTGGAGCTGGCCCGCCAGTACGCTGGGCTGCTGGAGGATGCCGCCCTGGGCGCGGAGCTGTTCGACCTGATCGAGCGGGAATATCGGCGCAGCCGCGGCATGGTGCTGCGTCTCACCGGCGAGCAGGAGCTGGCAGTGCGCTTCCCCCAGTACCGCGAGCGCCTGCGCCGACGGTTGCCGCTGCTGCGCCAGGCAGGGCAGCGCCAGGTGGAGCTGCTGCGCCGCTTCCGTGCCGCCCAGGCCGAGGGCCGCGCCCGCCGCGAGGAGCTGGTGGCGCTGCTGCTGTCCATCAACTGTATCGCCGCTGGCCTGGGCTGGACCGGCTAGAGGCTGTCGAGAATCTGAAGCGAGGTCACTATGTCTTCACTGCCTGCCTGGGTCGCTGAACTGCGCCGCGCTGCCGTCGACATTTTCCGTGCCGGAGTGGCCGCTGCCGATCCGCGGCGGGCGGTGGAGCAGGCGCTGCAGGTGCGCAACGGTCGCCTCGCCATCCGCCGCGGCGATGGGAGCTGGCGTGAGGGCGATTGGCGGCGCATCCGCCTGGTCGCCTTCGGCAAGGCGGCCTGTGCCATGACCGAGGGTGCGCTGGCGCGGCTGGAGGCGGCCTGGCTGGCAGACCAGCCCATCGTCGTCACCAACTACGAGAACCTGCGCGAGCTGCCCGGCTGCCGCGTGCTCGGGGCGGGGCATCCTCTGCCCGACGACAACGGTGAGCGCGCAGCGCGGGCCGTGGCCGGGAGTGTGGCGGCGGCCGGGGCCAGCAACGAACTCGTGCTGGTGCTGATCAGCGGCGGCGGCTCGGCGCTGCTGCCGGCGCCGGCGGCCGGCCTGGCACTGGCCGACAAGATCGCCACCACCCGCTTGCTGCTCGCCTGCGGCGCCGACATCCACGCCGTGAACTGCGTACGCAAGCATCTCTCCAGCCTCAAGGGCGGTGCTCTGGCACGCCTGGCGGCGCCGGCCGAGGTGCATGCGCTGATCCTCTCCGACGTGCTGGACGACGACCTGTCGGTGATTGCTAGCGGCCCTACCGTACCCGATTCCAGCACTTACGCCGACGCCGTGGCGGTGCTGCGCCGCCATGGCGTGTGGGAGCAGGTGCCGGAGCCGGTGCGAGCGCATCTGCAGCGCGGACTGGCGGGGCAGGTGGCGGATACTCCGAAGCCGGGCGATGCGCTGTTCGCGCGGGTGGACAATACCCTGGTGGGCAGTAACCGGCTCAGCCTGGAGGCCGCGCGCCGGGCCGCCGAGGCGCTGGGCTATGCGGTGACGCTGCACGATACCATGCTCTGCGGCGAGGCCCGTGAGGCAGCCGAGGGGCTGGCTCGCGCCGCCCTGGCGGCGGGGCAGGGTGGCGTCGCCCTGCTGGCCGGCGGCGAGACTACCGTGACCTTGCGCGGCTCTGGACGCGGCGGGCGCAACCAGGAGCTGGCCCTGGCCTTCGTCCTGGCCGCCGAGCGCCTGAGTTTGCCGCCGCGCTGGGCATTCCTCAGCGGCGGCACCGACGGCCGCGACGGTCCCACCGATGCCGCCGGCGGGGTGGTCGACCCCTGGACCCTGGCGCGCATCCAGGCTGCCGGCGCCGATCCGCAGCGGCTGCTGGACGACAACGATTCCTACACCGCCTTGGATCTGGCTGGCGATCTGCTGCGCAGCGGTGCCACCGGCACCAACGTCGCCGATCTGCAGGTGCTGCTGCTGCGCAGCGTAGCCTAGCGGACGCTCGCGCGAGCGGCCTGGACGGCCTCACAGGTCCTGCATCGGGTCGCCGCGGCTCTGCCGCCGCGGCAGGCCGTTGTCGCCGAGATCGTCGGCTTCCAGATCGTCGAAGGGGCCGGACCAGTCTTCGGGCGCGTCCATGGGCTCCAGCGGCAGCTCGTACCACTCGTCGAGGTCCAGTTCCTCGACCTCGCCGCCAAAGTACTGGATCTCCACGGTCCCGGCATCCTCATCCAGGGCTACCACCTCGAACTCGTCTGCGCTTTCCAGGTTGCGGTACCAGTTGCCTACGATAGGATCGAGATCGCTCATGGTCTGCCTCCCAGGGCCGCGCTATGCACGCGGCGTCGCTTGAGTCTGTGACCCGTTGTTTAGACTTTGGCACGTTGCCAGGGGAATGCAACCGTCTGTCGACAAAGCAAAAACCCGGCCAGAGGCCGGGTCGGGGGAGAGCGGATGTACTGACCCTCCCCCGCCGGCGGGGGAGGGGGAGGTAAGCGCCTTATTTATTGGCGCGGTGCTGGATGAGATCGTCGACTACCGTGGGATCGGCCAGGGTGGAGGTATCGCCCAGGCCTTCCACCTCGTTGGCGGCGATCTTGCGCAGGATGCGGCGCATGATCTTGCCGGAGCGGGTCTTGGGCAAGCCTGGGGCCCACTGGATGACGTCGGGGCTGGCGATGGGGCCGATCTCGTTGCGCACATGGGCCACCAGTTCCTTCTTCAGGGCGTCGCTGGCCTCCACGCCCACCTTGAGGGTGACGTAGGCGTAGATGCCCTGACCCTTGAGGTCGTGAGGATAGCCCACCACCGCCGCCTCGGCCACCGCCGGGTGCAGTACCAGCGCCGATTCGATCTCGGCAGTGCCCATGCGGTGACCGGAGACGTTGATGACATCGTCGACGCGGCCGGTGATCCAGTAATAGCCGTCTTGGTCGCGGCGCGCGCCGTCACCGGTGAAGTACAGTCCCTTGTACATGCTGAAATAGGTTTCGACGAAGCGCTGGTGGTCACCGTAGACGGTGCGCATCTGGCCTGGCCAGGGGCGGGTAATGACGAGATTGCCCTCGCCCGGACCCTCGATGAAGTTGCCCTCGGCATCCACCAGCGCCGGTACTACGCCGAAGAACGGGCGCGTAGCCGAACCGGGCTTGAGCGGGGTGGCGCCCGGCAGCGGGGTGATGAGGATGCCGCCGGTCTCGGTCTGCCACCAGGTGTCGACGATGGGGCAGCGGCGCTCGCCGACCACGCGATGGTACCACTCCCAGGCCTCGGGGTTGATGGGCTCGCCCACGGTGCCGAGCAGGCGCAGCGACTTGCGGCTGCTCTTCTGCACCGGCGCCTCACCCTCGCGCATCAGCGCGCGGATGGCGGTGGGCGCGGTATAAAAAATATTGACTTGGTGCTTGTCCACCACGTCCCAGAAGCGGGAGACGCTGGGATAGGTGGGCACGCCCTCGAACATCAGAGTGGTGGCGCCGTTGGCCAGAGGGCCGTAGACGATATAGCTGTGGCCGGTGACCCAACCCACGTCGGCGGTGCACCAATAGATGTCGCCGTCATGGTAGTCGAACACGTATTTGTGGGTGATGGCGGCATAGAGGAGGTAACCGCCGGTGGTGTGCAACACGCCCTTGGGTTTGCCGGTGGAGCCGGAGGTGTAGAGGATGAACAGCGGGTCTTCGGCGTCCATGGGCTGCGCCGGGCAGTCGGCAGAGGCCTGGGCCACCAGCTCGTGGTACCACAGGTCGCGGCCTTCTTCCCAGTGGATGTCACCGCCGGTGTGCTTGACCACGATCATCTTCTGCACGCTCGGGGTATGGCTCAGCGCTTTGTCAGCGTTGGCCTTGAGCGGCACGTGGCGGCCGCCTCTGAGCCCCTCGTCGGCGGTGATGACGATAGAGCAGGTGGCGTCGAGGATGCGGTCCTTGAGGGAATCCGGGGAGAAACCGCCGAAGACCACCGAGTGGATGGCGCCGATGCGGGCGCAAGCCAGCATGGCCACGGCGATCTCCGGGATCATCGGCAGGTAGATGCAGACCCGATCGCCCTTCTTCACTCCCAGCGACTTGAGGGCGTTGGCGAAGCGGCAGACCTGCTCGTGCAACTGCCGATAGGTGATCTTCTTGTCCTGGGACGGGTGATCGCCCTCCCAGATGATGGCTACCTGGTCGCCGCGCGTGGCCAGATGCCGGTCCAGGCAGTTGTGGCTGACGTTGAGCTTGGCACCTTCGAACCAGCGAATGTGCCCTTTGCTGAAGTCCCACTCACTGACTTTGTTCCAGGGCTGGAACCAGTCGATGAAGGTCTCGGCCTGCTCGGCCCAGAACCCGTCCGGGTCGGTGACCGAGCGCTGGTACATCGCCTGATACTGCTCCGCGTTGATCCAGGCCTTGGCCGCAAAGTCGGCGGGAACCGGGTAGACCTTGTCGTTGGACATCGTGGCTTAGCTCCTCGTGTAGTGATGATGATACCCGGGCGCAGGCGCGCGCCGGGCGAGATACTCGCCGAGGAAGGAACGGACTGGAAGGGGATTCCGCCGGCCTGAGGGATCGAGGCATCGCGCCGTCGGGGAGGATGGTCGCTGTCAGCAGATGAACGGAAAGTAGGGCGGACGATGCCGGGGTGGCTCGCGCAGCGCTTGCTGTGCGGGCACGGGGGCTGGCCAATCGTCTCGCATCCTTCATCGGCTGGTTGATGCCTGCTCGAAGGTCGGCACCGGCCCGGTGCGGTGCCGGGCGGGGCGCGCCGATCGTTGTCGTTATGTTCGTCAGAGTCCTAATTGTTTCGCCGCAGCGCGGCGAAAGTCAACGCACTCGGTGCCAGCGCGGCCGGCCTAGGGGAAAAACACCCAGGTGAGCAGCAGGAAACACGGGATCAGCAGGGCAACAGACCAGGCCATGTAGCCGAAGAAGCTGGGCATCTCGATGCCCCGTTCCTCGGCGATGGCCTTGACCATGAAGTTGGGGGCGTTGCCGATGTAAGTGACCGCGCCCATGAACACTGCGCCGGTAGCGATGGCCATGAGGGTAGGGGACAGGGTGGTCATGAGCGTCTGCGCATCACCGCCGGCCAGGTTGAAGAACACCAGATAGGTGGGGGCGTTGTCGAGGAACGAAGACAGCCCGCCGGTGAGCCAGAAGTACATGGCGTCGATGGGGCGGCCGTCGCCGTCGGTGACCAGCGCCACCACCCCGCTCAAGGCGCCCGCGGGGCCGGCGCGCAGCATGGCGATGACCGGAATGATGGTGAGGAAGATGCCGACAAACAGCTTGGCCACCTCCAGGATCGGTCCCCAATTGAAGTCGTTGGCCACCCGTACCGACTTCGGCGTCAGCAGCAGCGAGGCCAGACCGAGCACGATCAGCAGCCCATCGCGTATCACGTTCTGCAGTTCCACTTCCAGCCCAAGCACCTGGAAGTGCACCCCGGGCCGCCATAGGCCGGACATCAACACGGCGCCGACGACCCCACCGAGCAGCAGGAAATTGCGCTTGCCGTCGATGCGCAGCGCGCTGTCCGGCGTGGGGTCCATGAGCGGCGGATACTCCTCCTGGCCGCGGTGGAAGAAATAACTGTCGAGGACGTAGAACAGCGCCAGCAGCAGCCCGCACAGCAGGGCGGTGGGCGCCAGCAGGTGCCAGGTGGTCCAGAAGAAGTCCACCCCTTTGAGAAAGCCCAGAAACAGCGGTGGATCGCCCAGTGGCGTGAGGGCACCGCCAGCGTTGGCCACCAGGAAGATGAAGAAAATGATGACGTGGGCATTGTGGCGGCGGTTGTCATTGGCGCGGATCACCGGGCGGATCATCAGCATGGCGGCGCCGGTGGTGCCCATGATGCTGGCCAGCAGGGTGCCGAGGGCCAGCATCGCGGTGTTGCGGCG
This sequence comes from Candidatus Competibacteraceae bacterium, assembly GCA_035575095.1. GTDB lineage: Bacteria > Pseudomonadota > Gammaproteobacteria > Competibacterales > Competibacteraceae > DATLYF01. The sequence goes on along the minus strand of DATLYF010000147.1, from coordinate 6,691 downwards.
CGGGGTGCCGTGCAGGTTGCCGCGCACGCAGATGCCGCCGGAGATGGTGTACAAGGCCCATAGCACGATGATGAAGGGCACATATTCCAGCAGCAGGGTGTGGCTGGCCTGGGATAGCGCCTCGTCCATACCGAAGCGCAGGGTGAAGGGTAGCAGGAAGGCCAGCGCCCAGAAGGCAGCCACCTTGCCAAAATGGTGGTGCCAGAACGCCGACATGAACAGCGGGCAGAGGGCGATGGAGAGCAGCATGCCGACGAAGGGCACGGCCCAGGCCAGGCCGAGTTGAGCGCCGTCAAAGACGGCCGCCTGGGTAGTTGGCGACAGCAGGAGCAACGGCGTTGCCAGGACGAACGCAAGTCTACGGGTCACGGCGCGGGTTCCAGGTGAAGGGCTTGGTCGTAGTTCGCTCTGGCGGGTCAGGCCCGCCGCTGGCGCAACACCATAGCACAGCGCGCTGCGGGGATGCCGTACTCAGGCCGGGTCGGCGAGCGAACGCAGCGCCGGCGGCGCGGCCGGATCGCGCGGGATGTGCGCCCACTGCCAGTGGCACCGCGCCCAGTCGAGCAGTTCGGCGGGCGGGGCGGCGCGCAATTCGGCGGGCGGGGCATGACCGAGAAAGCGCAGTGCCGCGACCAGGGCCGGTACCGGGTGGCGCCGCTCCACGGCCGGCGCCTGGCTGCTCTTGCTCAGCTTCTGGCCGTTACGATCCAGGGCCAGGGGCAGATGGGCGTACTCCGGGGTGGGCAGGCCGAGCAGACGCTGCAGCCAGATCTGCCGCGGGGTGGAGTCGAGCAGGTCGGCGCCGCGCACCACCTGGGTCACGCCCTGGGCAGCATCATCCACCACCACCGCCAGCTGGTAGGCAAACAGCCCATCGGCGCGGCGGATGACGAAATCCCCCACCGCGGTGGCGAGTCGCTGCTGATAAGGCCCCTGAATGCGGTCGGCGAAGCCGATGGGGGTGTCGTCGGTATGCAGGCGCACGGCCAGGGGGTGCCGTGGCTGGCGCGGCCCCCGGCGGCACAGGCCCGGATAGAGGAGGGAAGCGCCGGCGACGGCGGCGATGTCCTTGCGCGAGCAACTGCAAGGATAGGCCAGACCATCGGCCAGCAGCTTATCGAGGACGGCCTGATAGGCATCGCCGCGCCGGCTCTGATACATCACCGCGCCGTCCCAGTGCAGGCCGAAGGCCTCCAGGGTGCGCAGGATGTCGTCGGCGGCGCCGGGTACCACGCGCGGCGTATCGATGTCCTCGATGCGCAAGCGCCAGGAACCGCCGGCGGCGCGGGCGGCGAGGAAACTGCCCAGAGCGGCGACCAGCGAGCCGAAGTGCAGCGGGCCGCTGGGGGAAGGGGCGAAGCGGCCAACCGCGGCCGCTGCGCCGTTCATCGTCCGTGCCGCGCGAACTCAGTGGCCATACTGGCGTTCACGCTGCTCCTGCAGGGTCTTGCAATCGATGCAGAGAGTGGCGGTGGGGCGGGCTTCCAGCCGGCGGATGCCGATCTCGGCGCCGCAGGATTCGCAATAGCCGTATTCATCCGCCTCGATGCGATCCAGCGCCTCGTCGATCTTCTTGATCAGTTTGCGCTCGCGGTCGCGGGTGCGCAGCTCCAGGGCGAATTCCTCCTCCTGGGTGGCGCGATCGGAGGGATCGGGATGGTTGGCAGAATCGTCCTGCATGTGGTGGACGGTGCGGTCCACTTCCTCCATCAGTTCCCGCTTCCAGCTCAGCAGAAGGCCGCGGAAATGCTCCCGCTGGGCCGGACTCATGTAGTCCTCGCCCGGGGCCGGTTCATAGGCCCGGAAGGAAGTGCCCTGCAGGGCTTTGTCGCTGACTGCCATGACCGTGGTCCTTGCTGCTCAAATTTGGAACATCTAACAAAATTGTAGGGCTGGTGCAAGATTTCGGCGATGAGCGCAGAGCGGTTCGCTTTACTCACAGCAATGCTCTGTGCTAACAAGACTAAAAAACCGCCCCCGGTGCGGGCTTCTCGCAAGGTCCCGCTGGCGGCAAAAGGGAGACTCGGCGTTGCGCACATTCAGCCTGTTCGCCTGCTGCATCCTGCTCTGGCTGCTGCTGTCCGGCTATCTCGAGCCGTGGTTACTCGGGCTCGGCCTGCTGTCTTGCCTGCTGGTGACCTGGCTGGCGCGGCGTATGGGCCTGGCTGATGGCGAGGGGCATCCCATCGAGTGGCTGCCACACGTGCTCGGCTACCTGCCCTGGTTGCTCAAGGAAATCGCCAAGAGCAGTTGGGACGTATCCAAGCGCGTGCTCGATCCGCGCCTGCCGATTAGCCCGACGGTAGTGCGCCTGCGCGCCGAGCAGCGCAGCACTGTGGGCCGGGTACTGTTCGCCAATTCCATCACCCTCACCCCCGGCACCCTGACCCTACGCCTAGAAGGCGAGGAGCTGGAGGTGCACGCTCTGTCGCGGGCCGGTGCCGAGGATCTGCTGCAGGGCGGCATGAACCGCAGGGTGGCGGCGGTGGAGCAGGGCGTGCCGCGGCCGGTGACGGAAGTGCACTGATGTTCGCCGCCGCCACCCTGGGCATCCTCGCCGCCATGCTGCTGGCCATGGTCCGCGCCTGGCTCGGACCGACGGTATACGACCGCATCCTGGCGGTGAACATGTTCGGCACCAAGACCGTGCTGCTCATCGCCGTGCTCGGCTTTCTCACCGGCCGCCCTGACTTCCTCGATATCGCCCTGGTCTATGCCATGATCAACTTCGTCGGCGTGATCGCGGTGCTCAAGTTCGTTCGCCACCGCGATCTGGGGCATGGCATGGCGGAGGATTGAGGCCATGCTGGCGTGGCTGTTGGATGCCCTGAGCTGGAGCCTGCTGCTGTCCGGGGCCTTCTTCATTGTGGTCGGCGCCGTCGGAGTGCTGCGCATGCCCGACTTCTACACGCGCATGCACGCCGCCAGCATCACCGATACCTTGGGTACCGGGCTGCTGATGCTGGGGTTGCTGCTGCAGGGCGGCCTCACCCTGGTGACGGTCAAGTTGCTCCTGATCCTGATCTTCCTGCTGGCCACCAGCCCCACTGCCGCTCACGCCCTGGCCCGCGCCGCCCTATCCGACGGACTGCGGCCGCTGCTGCACGAGAAGAAGGAAGCGCCGCCATCGAAGTCCTAGTCGATATCGTCCTGCTGGCCCTGCTGGCCATCACCGCCGTGGCCCTGGTGCGCCTGCGCAGTCTGTTTGCCGTGGCCATGCTGTCCGGCATCTACAGCCTGGTCTCGGCCGCCCTGTTCGTGATGCTGGACGCGGTGGATGTGGCCTTCACCGAGGCCGTGGTCGGCGCCGGCGTGTCCACCGTGTTCATGCTCGGCGCCCTGGCTCTGACCAGCCGCCGCGAGAAGCCACCGGCGCGCCGTACCTGGTTGCCGCTGGCAGTGGTGCTGGCCACCGGTGCCATCCTGATCTATGGCGTGGCCGACATCCCGCCCTTCGGCGATCCGGCCAATCCCATCCATCACCATGTGGCGCCGCGCTACGTGCAAGACGCGCCTGGCGAAACCGGCGTGCCCAACATAGTCACAGCAGTGCTGGCCAGCTATCGCGGCTACGACACCCTGGGCGAGACTCTGGTGGTGTTCACCGCCGCCATCGGCGTGCTGCTGCTCATCGGCGGCCGGCGCGGCCGCGGTGGGCGTGACTGAAGGAGGAGCCATGAATCACCATCCCATCGTGCGGGTGATGGTCAAGTTGTTGCTGCCGTTCATCCTGCTGGCGGCGCTGTACGTGCAGTTCCACGGCGATTTCGGTCCGGGCGGCGGCTTCCAGGCCGGGGTGCTGTTCGCCACCGGCATCATCCTCTATGCCCTGGTGGCCGGGCTGGAGCGGGCGCGCCGGCTGTTGCCGGAGGGATTGCTGCGCGGCCTGGTGTCGGCCGGAGTGCTGCTCTACGCCGGAGTCGGCGTGGCGGCGCTGCTCGAGGGCGGCAGCTACCTGGACTACGGCGTGCTGGCCCACGATCCGGTGCACGGCCAGCATCTCGGCATCTTTCTCGTCGAGCTGGGTGTGGGCATTACCGTGGCGGCGGTGATGATCACCATCTTCTTCGCCTTCGCCGGACGGGGGCGCAGGTCATGAGTCTGTTTGGTCACTACAACTACTGGGTCGTGGTGGTGCTGATGATGATCGGCTTCTACACCGTCATCGCCAGCGGCAACCTGGTGAAGAAATTGGTGGGACTGAGCGTGTTCCAGACCTCGGTGTTCATCCTCTACATCAGCTTCGGCAAGATCATCGGCGGTACCGCGCCCATCGTGGTGCAAGGCACGGCGGTGGTGTACTCCAATCCGCTGCCCCATGTGCTCATCCTCACCGCCATCGTCGTGGGCATCGCCACCACCGCGCTGGGGCTGGCCCTGGTGGTGCGCATCCAGGAAGCCTACGGCACGGTGGAGGAGGACGAGATCCAGCGCCAGGATGGACGCCCCTGATGCTGGCCCACCTGCCCATCCTGCAGGTCGTGCTGCCGCTGCTCGGCGCCCCGCTGTGCGCCCTGTTGCGCTACGGGCGGCCGGCCTGGACCCTGGCCCTGCTGCTGGGCGGTGTCTGTTTCGGTGTGTCGGCGCTGCTGCTGGCCCAGGTCTGGCCCGGCGTGGAACTGTCCTACGCCATCGGCGGCTGGCCGCCGCCCTGGGGCATCGAATACCGGGTGGACGTGCTCAACGCCTTCGTGCTGCTGCTGGTATCGGCCATGGCGGTGGTCACTCTGGTCTTCGCCCGGGACAGCGTGGAACGGGAGATCGAGCCGCGCCGCCAGGCGCTGTTCTACACCGCCTTCCTGCTATGCCTGACCGGGTTGCTGGGCATCACCGTCACCGGCGACGCCTTCAACGTCTTCGTCTTCCTGGAGATCGCCTCGCTCGCCACCTATGCCCTGATCAGCTCGGGCGCCGACCGCCGGGCGCTGACCGCGGCTTACCAGTATCTGATCATGGGCACCATCGGTGCCACCTTCATCCTCATCGGCATTGGCCTGCTCTACGTGATGACCGGCACGCTGAACATCGCCGACCTGGGCCAGCGCCTGCCGGCGGTGGCGGGGACGCGCGCGGTGCGCGCCGCCTTTGCCTTTCTCACGGTCGGCATCGGCCTCAAGCTGGCCCTGTTCCCGCTGCACCTGTGGCTGCCCAATGCCTATGCCTACGCGCCTTCGGTGGTCTCGGCCTTTCTTGCCGCCACCGCCACTAAGGTGGCGATCTATCTGCTGCTGCGTTTTTTCTACACCTTGTTCGGCGGTGATTTCTCCTTCGCCGTGATGGGACTGCACTACGTGCTGCTGCCGCTGGCGCTGCTCGGCGTGTTGAGCTGCTCGCTAGTGGCCATTTACCAGGACAACGTCAAGCGCCTGCTGGCCTATTCCAGCGTCGCTCAGATCGGCTACATGCTGCTGGGCGTGGCCTACGCCTCCTTCACCGGACTGCAGGCCGGGCTGCTGCATCTGTTCAACCACGCCCTGATGAAGGGGGCTTTGTTTCTTGCCTTGGGCGCTGTGGCCTACCGCGTCGGCGGAGCCGAGTTGTCGCGCCTGGCTGGTCTGGGCAAGCGCATGCCCTGGACCCTGGCCGCTTTCGTGGTGGCCGGACTCAGCCTGATCGGCGTGCCGCTCACCGCCGGCTTCGTCAGCAAGTGGTATCTGATCTTCGGCGCCATCGAGCGTGGCTGGTGGTGGGTGGCGGCGCTGGTGCTCGCCTCCTCGCTGCTGGCGGTGGTCTATGTCTGGCGGGTGGTGGAGGTGGCCTACTTCCGCCCCGTGTCGGACGGACTCGAAGACGTACGCGAGGCCCCGCTGGGCCTGCTCTTGCCCACCTGGGTGCTGGCCCTGGCCAACCTCTGGTTCGGTCTGGACACGCGGCTCACCCTGGGCGCGGCCAGCCGGGCCGCAGCGGCGTTGCTGGGGGTGGAGCCATGAGCGGCGCCACCCTGCTGCTCCTGACCCTGGCCATCCCCGCCGCTGGTGCGCTGCTCATCGCGCTGAGCGGCCGCTGGCCCAATCTGCGCGAGACGGTGACGCTTACCACTTCCCTGGCCCTGGCACTCACCGTCTACAGCCTGCTGCCTGTGGTGCTGGACGGGGCGCGACCGGCCCTCACCCTGATCGAGCTGCTGCCGGGCGTGCCGCTGGCACTGGCGGTGGAGCCGCTGGGCATGCTGTTCGCGGGCGTGGCCAGCCTGCTGTGGCCGATCAACTCGATCTATTCGATCGGCTACATGCGCGGCAACGACGAAGCCCACCAGACCCGTTTCTACGTCTGCTTCGCCATCGCCCTGCTGAGCGCCATGGGCATTGCTTTCGCCGCCAACCTGGTGACCCTGTTCATTTTCTACGAGGCGCTCAGCCTCTCCACCTATCCGCTGGTCACCCACAAGGGGACTGCCGATGCCATGCGCGCTGGCCGGGTCTACCTCGGGCTGCTGCTTGGCACCTCCATCGGCCTGTTGCTGCTCGCCATCCTCTGGACCTGGGCCATCGCCGGTACTACCGAGTTCCGCCCCGGTGGCCTGCTGGCCGGCCAGGTGCAGGGGCCGCTGGTGGGGTTGCTGCTGGCGCTGTACGTATTCGGCATCGGCAAGGCGGCGCTGATGCCCTTCCACCGCTGGCTGCCCACCGCCATGGTGGCGCCCACCCCGGTGAGCGCCCTGCTGCACGCCGTGGCGGTGGTCAAGGCCGGC
>DATLYF010000146.1:0-15613 GCA_035575095.1 Candidatus Competibacteraceae bacterium | reverse complement strand
GATCGGCGGCGTAGAGCGCCGCCACCGGGGCGGCGAGCCGCGCCGGCAGCCGCCCGCCGCCCCACAGCCAGAGGCTGTTGACCTCGGGCTGCCCGGCCGCCTCCCGGGCCTGGTTGACCGGATCGAGGTGGAACAGCATCTGGATCTCGGTAAGCAGGGCACGCCAGCGCCGCGCCTCGGGGCCGGCGGGCAGCAGCGGATTGATGTCGCGGCCCACGGCTTCGGCCAGGGTCACGGTGGTGATGCCGGGGTCGGCGGCAAGCCGCAGATACCAGCGCTCGGGATGGGGCGTCTCCAGGATCAGGCCGTCGCCGGCGAAGGTACGGTTGAAGGCCGCCGCCAGAGCCGCCGCCTCGTCGGGACGCAGTTGCAGATGGCGGGCGTCGAACAGCACGATCTGATGCAGGTCGGCCTTGAGGTGTACCGGGTCGGCGCGCAGCCACCAGCCCTCCCGGTCCGGCTCGCCGCCCTCAGCCAGGCGGGTGATGGCGGCCACCGGCAGCTCCCCGCCTTCCAATCCGAACAGCCGGGCGAGGCTGGCCTCCAGGCCGCGGCTGGCCGTATCCTTGCCCTCGCCGCGGGCCAGCAGCCGCTCCAGGGCCGGCAGCCGGGGGCAAGGAAAACCGGGCCGGTCCGCCTCCGGCCAGGGGCCTAGCAGTCCGGGGATGAGCAGGTACAGCGTCTTACCCAAGGCATACCTCGTCGCGGCGTAGTGATTTTTCCCAGAGTGCAAAGCCCGTCTCCAAATGTCCAGCAGGGAGCGTTCATGCCGCTGACCATCGCCAGTTACAACCTGTGCAACCTGGGCGTCGACACCCCGCCGCCGCGTCTCGCCCGCCTGGCCGAGAGTATCGCCACCACCCTGGAGGGACCGGCCATTGTGGCGGTGCAGGAGGTGACCGGCTCGGAGCCGCCCGACGCCGACGGCACGGTGCGCGCCGATGGCAGCTTCCGGCTGCTTGTCGGGGCGATCCGCGACGCCGGCGGTCCGGCCTACGAATGGTGTGAGGTGGCGCCGCGGGACGGCTGCGACGGCGGTCTGGCCGGAGCCAATATCCGCGTCGGCCTGCTCTACGATCCGGCCCGGGTGGAGCTGGTGTGCCGTGGCCGCGCCGGCGCCCTGGACACCACTGCCCTACAGCGCTGGCCCGAGGGCATCGGCCTGAGCCTCAGTCCGGGGCGCATCGAACCCCGGCATCCGGCCTTCCAGGGCGACCCCGAGCGCCACTGGGCACCCAGCCGCAAGGCCCTGGCTGCCGAGTTCCGCGTGGCCGGCCAGCCCCTGTTCGTGGTGGTCTGTCATCTCAAGTCGATGCGCGCCCGGACCCGCCGTGAGGAGGATTACGCCAAGAAGCAGCGCCATGCCCAGGCCGAACTCATCCACAGCTTCGTTGCCAATCTGCAGCGCGCCCGGCCGGATGCGCGGGTGGTGGTGCTGGGGGATATGAACGACATGCTCGGCTCCAAGACCCTCAAGCTGCTCAAAGGCGAGCTCCTGCACAACCCGCTGGAGCGGCTGCCGCGCAAGGACTGCTACAGCCGGCGTCACAGCGGCTGCCCGCAGTCCCTGGACCACATCCTGCTGTGTCGGCACCTGGAGGCCGGGGCACGGATACGGCTGCCGCACATCAACAGTGATGCCGCGCCCGAGGAGCGCGCCAGCGACCACGATCCGGTGCTGGCCATCCTAGACGCGCTTTGAAGGCGACGGTTATGCTTGCGGCACGACTTGCGGCATAACAACGTTCGAGCAGAGGTAATGGAGATGAACAACCTGGGTCGCGCTTCCCGCTGGGCAGTCCTGGCATTGCTGCTGGCCGGCGCTCCAGCCCTCGCCGATTTCCGGGCCGGAGTGGAGGCCTTCAGCCGCGGCGATTACGACACGGCCTACCGGGAATTCAAGACCCTGGCCGAACAAGAGCACGCCGATGCCCAGAACAACCTGGGCGTGATGTACAACACCGGCAAGGGCGTGCCCCAGGACTATCTGGAGGCCGCCAAGTGGTATCGCCGCGCAGCCGAGCAGGGCCACGTCGATGCCCAGAACAATCTGGGCGCCCTCTACGCCCAGGGCCACGGAGTGCCGCGCGATGATGTGATGGCTTACGTCTGGTTCGAGCAGGCGGCGCAGAAAGGCGACCAGGGTGCGCGCCGCAACCGCGATTTCGTCGCCGCGCGCATGAGCGCCCAGCAATTGTCCGAGGCCAAGAAGCTCTCCATCACCACCACTACCCGTCTGGCCAATCTGCTACCGGCTAGGAAAGCCGCCGATGCCGCTACCGCCAAGCCGGTCGCCCAGGCCGTTCCCCAGACCAGCGCCGCCAAGCCGGCCACGCCGACGACGGTCGCGGCCGCACCGACGCCGGCCCCTACCGCCGCAGTCACGCCCGCCGCTGCCGCCAGACCCCTGACCGCGGCCACCGCGCCTGTGACCGCCATGACGGCACCGGGGGCGACCGTGTCCGTCAAACCGCTCGCCCCGGTGGTCGTGAATCCCGCAGCGGCGGCAGCGGCGGTAGCCAAACCGGTCGTCACCCCCGCCGCGGCGCTTTCTGCCGGCGGCGGGCGGAGCCACGGGCCGGTGGCCCCGGGCGAGACCCTATGGTCCATCGCCAAGCGCTATGCCGCCGGCACCGGGGTCAGCATCGAGCAGATGGTGCTGGCCATTCAACGCACCAACCCCCAGGCCTTCGCCAGCCCTAGCATCAACTCCATGAAGGTAGGCTCGACGCTGCGCATCCCCAGCGTCGATGAAGCCGCCCGCACCCCCCGCGAGCAGGCCCGCCAGGAGGTTCGTCGCCAGCTGGGTGGCTGAAATCGTGATCAAGGTACTGTTGCTGCTCATCCTGCTGCTTGCAGCCGGCTACGCCCTGGGCTGGCTGCTGCCCGAACCCACCCTGCGCCTGGCCATGGCGTTGCAACGCCGTGCCCTCGGCCTGCACACCCGCCGGCTGTACGCCGCCGGCTTCGACTGGGTCTACCTGGAGGGTGGCCGGGGCGGCGAGACCGTGCTGCTGGTGCACGGTTTCGGCGCCAGCAAGGACAACTGGCTGCTATTCGCCTATCGGCTGCGGCGCAACTACCGGGTGCTGATCCCTGATCTGCCGGGCTTCGGTGACTCTAGTCGCGATCCTGCGGCGATGTTCGACGTCATCGCCCAGACCGAGCGTCTGCACGCCTTCGTCGAGACGCTCGGGCTGGAGCGCTTTCACCTGGTGGGCAACTCCATGGGCGGACACATCGCCGCTCTCTACGCCGCCCACCACCCGGAGCAGGTGCTGAGCCTGGCCCTGTTCGCCAATGCCGGCATCGACAGTCCGCGCAAGAGTGAGCTGATCGCCGCCCTGGAAGCCAGCGCGGGCCGCGACAACCGGCTGCTGCTCCAATCCCCCGAGGACTTTCAGCGCTTCAAGGATTTCCTGTTCGTGCGCGCCCCCTACATGCCCCGGCTGCTGCAGCGCGGCTACATCCACCAGCTGCTGCGCGAGCGTGAATACCAGCGCCGCATGTTCCAGTTCATGATCAACGGCTACGTGGCCCTGGAGCCGCTGCTGCCAGAGATCAAGGCCCCCACCCTGATCCTCTGGGGCGACAGCGACCGGGTGCTGGACGTCTCCAGCGTGGAGGTGATGCGTCCGCTCTTGCGTCATTCGCAGGTGGTGATCATGCAACATTGCGGGCATGTGCCGATGCTGGAGCGGCCGGCAGAGACGGCGCGGCACTATCTCGCGTTCCTGGCCGCGCAGCGGGTCACGGACGAGTCGGAGCTGCCCGCGCCCGGGTAGGATCAGGTCGCGGCCGCCGCTCCGCAGTCCGGGCGCGCCGGCTTGAATCTTTCCATAAATGAACATAAATTCATTTATAGTTCACATATGGAATAGTGAGGCCCGAGCCGTGACTGCGCCCACCAACCGCCAGCAGCGGACCGCGCCGCCACAACACGACAACCGCGAGCGTGAGAAGGGGCGGGTCGCCCTCAAGGCGTTTTTCAACATCACCGAAGCCTGGGGGTGCTCGCCCGAGGAGCAGCGGATACTGCTCGGCGGCATCGGCAAGACCACCTATTACAAGTACCGGGCGTTGCCGGCGGTGCTGCTGCCTCAGGACACCCTGGAGCGGATCTCATACGTCATGGGCATCTACAAGGCGTTGCGCATCCTGCTGCCCACCGAGGAGCAGGCCAACGCCTGGGTGCGCCGGCCGAACCAGGCGCCGCTGTTCAATGGTCAGAGCGCGCTGCAGCGCATGCTGGCCGGGCGCGTGGTGGATCTCGCCGACGTGCGCCGCTACCTGGACGCCTGGCGGGGCTGAGCATGCGGCTGCCGCCGCCTCTGGCCGAGCTCGACTGGCCGAAGCAGCATCGCATCGTCCCTGCCCATTTCCCGCCGATCAACCTGTTCGAGTCCATTCTTGACCCTGGGGAACTGGAGCTCGCCTACGAGATCGAGAGCCTGACCAACGATCGCCTGCGCGACGAGGTCGGAGACCTGCGCCTGGTGACGCCGCAGGACCGCGTCTGCGGCCCCGGTAGTTCGCCGCTGATGGCCGCCTTCACCCATATCGGCCACCCCAGTCGCTTCAGCGACGGCCGCTACGGCGTCTATTATGCCGCCCGCGAACTGGAGACTGCCATCGCCGAAACCCGCTATCACCGGGAGCGCTTCCTACGCTTGACCGCGGAGCCGAGTTGCGAGATCGCCATGCGGGTCTACGTCGGGCGGGTGCAGAAACCGCTGCACGATGTCCGCGGTCCCGACTACGCAGCGCTGCATGCCCCGGACGACTATGGCCCCGCCCAGCGCTTCGCCGCGGCGCTGCGTGAGCAGGGCTCCTGGGGCCTGGCCTACCGCAGCGTGCGCCGGCCAGGGGGCGAGTGCATCGCCGCCCTGCGCCCGCCGGCGCTGAGTATCCCGGTGCAGGGTCCCCATTTACGCTACGTCTGGGACGGGCGCACCCAGCGCATCACCGAGGTGCTGGAGGTGCGCCAGTGGAGTGCTGAGGCGGAGCGTTGAGCGTTGAAGCGTTGATATTCAATCCACCGCACGCTGTGTGGCCAGGTAGACCGCCGCCACGATCACCGCACTGCCGGCCAGCACGGCGCTGCCGGGGCGCTCGTCGAAGACCAGCCAGCCCACCACGTAGGCTAGCGGCAGCGCCAGATAGAGCATGTTGGCCATAATCGCCGCCGGCCCTAGCTTGAGGCCGACGATCCAGAAGAAGCTGTAGACCGAGCCCAGCGCCGCCACCCCCAGCAGCAGGCCGTGGTCGCTCCACTCCAGCGGACGCCAGCCCTGGGCGGCGAAGGGCACCGACAGCAGCGTGGCCAGCACTGCCAGCCACAGCATCAGCGAAACGGTGCTCTCGCTGCGTCCCAGGTGCTTGGTGATCACGCTCAGCGCCGCCCAGCACGCCGCTCCCAGCAGCGCCACCAGGCTAGAGCCGAGCTGGCCGCCGTCATGCCACGGGCGGGCGATCAGCAGCACCCCAACAAAGCCCAGCGCCGCCGCCAGCCAGCAGCGAGGCGGTACCCGCTCGCCTAGCACCAGGCTGGCCAGCAGCAGAGTCAGCAGCGGCTCGGTGAAGTAGATCGACAGCGCCGTAGACAGCGGCAGCGCGCCCAGTGCGTAGTAGAGGCAGTAGCTGCCGAGGATGCTCAGTGCGCCGCGCAACAGGTGCATACGCCGCGAGCCCTGCAGCAGGCCCGCGCGCCGGCCGCCCTGATGCCAGAGAAACAGCGGCAGGGTCAGCAGCATGCCGTACAGCCAGCGCAGGAAGACCACCTGCCAGGTGTCGGCCTCGGCAGTGGCCAGCTTGCCCAGGGTGTCCATGCCCACCCCCGCCACCACCGCCACCACCGCCACCAGGGCGCAAGAGGCCGCCAGCAGTTCCGGGTTGCCATTCACGATGCTCAGAGCCGGGCGCGCCATGATCGACCTGCCGTTGTGCTTGGGTTTGTACCGCTCGGACGCGAGGCCCGACGGCTCTTCACCTTAGGCAGGCGATGGCGTGGCGTCAAACGACTAAAAAGCGTGGCGAGGCATGATCTGAGTTCATACCTCATCAAGGGATATGCACGGTCCCGCCGTCGATGGTCAGGGTGGTGCCGTTGATGAAGGCACCCCGCGGCGAGGCCAGCAGCGCCACCAGCGCTCCCAGGTCCTCAGGCCGGCCGAAACGGTCCGCCGGTGAGGCACCGCGCCATTCGTCCAGCACGGCAGCGGCACTGCGCCCCTCGGCTGCCGCCTGGCGGGCAGCCAGCTCATGCGTCAGAGGCGTATCAAAATAGCCGGGGCAGACCACGTTGGCAGTGACGCCGTCGGCGGCGGCCTCGCTGGCGATGCACTTGACCAGGGCATTGAGCCCGGCGCGCAGGGTGCTCTGCACCACCGAGCCGGGCGCAGGCTCGCGGCCGAAGATGGAGCCGATGCAGATCAGCCGGCCGTAGCCCCGCGCCCGCATTCCGGGCAGGGCGCGGCGGCCGAGGTCGAGCACCGGGTCGAGCAGCAGCGCCACGCCGCGCTGCCAGTCGGCATCCGCGGCACGGCTGAACGGTACCGCCGCCGGATGGCCGCTGCTGAGCACCAGGATGTCCACCTGTCCGAGCTGCGCCTCCGCCTCCCGCCACAACCGCTCCCGGTCCATCGGGTCGGCCAGATCGGCGGCGATGGGAATCAGGCCGGTGCCAGCGGCGGCGCGGGCCAGCTTGTCCGGGTTGCGACCGACGATGGCTACCCGTGCCCCCTCCTCCGCCAGCACCCGGGCGCAAGCGTGGCCCAGCCCTTCGCTGGCGGCGGTGACCAGGGCGGTCTTGCCGGTGAGTTGTAGGTCCATTGGTTCAGGCTCCGAAGGTCAGCTTCCAACTGTTGATGTAGCCGGTGTTGCCGTACGCCCGATCGCGCACGCGCAGCCGCCAGGTACCGCTGGCAGGGATGCTGCCGGCCGCGACCCGGTAGCTGCCGATGATGTGATCGGCGCTGCCGCCGGTGCGGTTGTGCAAGGTGAAGATGCTGCCGTTGGTGGCGATGAGCTCGACCACCAGATCGCCGATGTTGGGATGGCGGATGTCTACCTCCACCACCACGCTGCCGGCGTCGCCGGAGCGGTTGACCGTGAGGCTGCTGGTGGTGCCGTTGGCATTGTTGTCGGGGATGGGATAGTCGGTGGTGTTGGTGAAGCTGACACCGCCGAGGGCGGCGCCGAGCGCCGCGCTGGCATTGACGATGCCGCGGCCGCAGCCGCTGCAGGCGGCGGGGAAGACGCGGGCGTTGTTCTTCAGCAGGTTCTCTACCTGATCCGGCGTCAGGGCGGAGCGGACCGCAAGCAGCAGGGCGGCGACGCCGGCGACGTGCGGCGTGGCCATGGAGGTGCCTTGATAGAAGCCGTAGGTGTAACCGCTGGGCACGGTGGTGCCGCTGTCGAGGGTGGAGAGGACGCCGTTAGCGGCGCCGTTACGAGTATCGCCGCCGGGCGCGGCGAGGTCGACGATGCTGCCGTAGTTGGAGTAGTAAGCCCGCCCGCCGGCACGGTTCACCGCCGCCACCGTCACCACGCCGGTGCAGTTGGCGGGCAGGAACTGACTGGCATCGGTGTTGGAGTTGCCGGCCGCGACCACCACCGTGGCGCCCCGGGAGCGTGCGCCGTTGATGGCGTTCTGCAAGGTCACCCCGCAGGCGCCGAATCCGCCCAGGGACATGTTGACCACTCTGGCGGGATTGGGGTTGGCCGGTACGCCGGCGACACTGCCGCCGGTGGCCCAGACGATGCCGTCGGCGATGTCGGAGAGATAGCCGCCGCACTTGCCCAACACCCGCACCGGTAGCACGCGGGCCCCGAACGCCACGCCGGCCACGCCGCTGCCGTTGTTGGTCAGGGCGGCGACAGTGCCGGCCACATGGGTACCGTGCCAGGAGCTGGGCAGATTCACGGGCGGATAGCCGCCGCCACACTCGCCGGCGCGGACCGCATCGCCGGGATCGCGTGCATCCCCGTCACGGCCGTTGCCGTCGTTGGCGACGAACAGATCGGAGATGAAGTCGTAACCGCCGATGATGTTAGCCGCCAGATCGGGATGCGGGCGATAGCCGGTATCGAGCACGGCGACTGTGACCCCCTTGCCGGTGCTCCGATCCCAAGCCACGGGCACGTTGATGCCGCCGGGGTTGCCGAGATAGTGCCACTGTTCGCCGTAGCGGGTATCGTTGGGCGTGAACTGCGGCTGCAACAGCCGGTCGGGCTCGGCGTAGACCACATCCGGATCGCCGGCGGCAATCTCCCGAGCCAGGGCCTCCGCCTCAGCAATGGGCAAGGCACGGCTGAGCTTCAGCACTCGGGCACCGTCGGCGGTGCGCCGCAGCAGACTCAGCATCACCCCGCGCCGGGTGGCGGCTTGGTCGGCCGCCGCCGAGACCGTGGCCAGGGCCCGTTCGCTCTCGCCGCGCCATTGCACGATGAGCTGGCTGGTCACGGCACCGCCGCGCGGCAGCCCAGCCTGCTGCCCGACTAGCGATCCGGAGAATGCGGCAGTGGACACCAGGGACAGCGCCAACGCCATCGACTGATGAGAAATACGCGCAAAGCGGTTCATGAGCTTCTTCCTGTTGTTGATTACGATCCCCGTCCCCAGCTTGTATAGACCTTCCTGTAGACGGCGGCCCCTCGCCAAGACTTGCGGCACATCTCGCCGATAAAATTGATTCTGGCACAAACCAGGCGGCCGAGCGCGCCCTAACGGTGGCGCTGATAGGTGCCGATCAGCTCCGCCTGGGCCAGCACATGTCCCTTCATCGCCTTCTCCAGCGCGGCTTTGGTCGGCCGCCCCAGATCAGGCAGCATCACATCCAGGGCGTAGAGCTTGTGGAAATAGCGGTGGCGGCCGATAGGTGGGCAGGGACCGCCGTAGCCGGTACGCTGCCAGTCGTTGAGTCCGGCGAGCGTCCCGGCGGGGAGGTCCTTGGCAGCGATGCCTTCGCCCAGGCCGGAGGCACTGGGCGGGATGTTGTAGAGCACCCAGTGCACCCAAGTCATGCGGGGTGCGGCCGGGTCTGGTGCGTCGGGGTCGTCCACGATCAGCACCAGGCTCTTGGCGCCATCGGGCACACCCGCCCAGGCGAGCGGTGGCGACACGTCGTTGCCATCGCAAGTATAGCGTGACGGAATCGGACCGCCGTGCGTGAATGCCTGCGAGCTCAAGGTCAAGGTCATGGCGGATTCCCCCTTGCCAGCAGAAAACGTGAGCGCCGCACACGCCAACAGCGCTGCGGCGATTCGTCGGCTACGCATGCGCTTCTCCATACACCTGCCTGTGCGCGCACGATGTATGGCTACAGTGTAGACAGGCCGGGGACGCAGCTGCCAGCCTCAGAGCCTCTCCGCTTCCCATATGAAAACCTGATCGGGCCGGGTGATGCACTGCATCAGGGCGCATCTGGTGAAACGCGGGCTGCGAGCGCACACCGCCGTGCCGATCATGTGACCTTGTAGTAAGGTGCCGCCTCAGGGGGCAAGGGTTTTCGCCCGCGCACGTCATCGGCGATCTTTTCCGCCATCATGATCACCGGGGCGTTGAGGTTTCCGCTCACGATCTCCGGCATGATCGAGGCATCGACGACCCGCAGGTTGTCGACCCCATGCACCCGGCCGGAGCTGTCGGTGACCGCCATCGGATCGTTGCCCATGCGGCAGGTGCAGCAGGGGTGGTAGTTGGTTCCAGCGTTCTGGCGCAGGAACTCGAGGATTTCCGCGTCGGTGCGCACCGACGGCCCCGGTGTGACTTCCGGCCCGCGCAATTCATCCCAGGCCGGCTGTGCTACCACATGGCGAATGGCCTTGACCGCATCCACCGCGTCCTTCCTGTCCTGCTCGGTAGAGAGATAGTTGAAGACGAATTTCGGCGCAGCCATCGGATCGGCCGAGTCGATCCAGACCCGTCCGGTACTGGTTGGACGCATCAGACTGAAAAAATATTGAAAGCCGTTCTCGAGCTTGACGTTGCCGTGCTGGAATTCGCCCAGCAGCGGGATGAATTCGAACTGGACATTCGGCACCTTGACACTGTCGTCGAGGCGGATGAAAGCACCCACCTCGAAGAAATTGGTAGCACCCAGACCCTTCCTGAAGAGCAGCCACAGTAGGCCCAGTTTCGCGCGCCCGATCAGCGAGAGCTCCTTGGCCACCGAGACGTTTCGTGTGGAGGCATATTGGACCGGTGCCGCGACATGATCCTTCAGCCCTCTGCCCACTCCCGGCAGGTCTGATACAACGGGAAGCGACAGAGCGCGCAACGCGTCCGCCTCACCGATCCCCGACAGCATCAGAATCTGTGGCGAATGGATGGCGCCAGCGCAAACGATCACCTCCTTGTCGAGGCCGATAGTCACCGGCTCGCCGCGCGCTACGGCATGCACTTTTACCGCTCGTTTGCCGGCGAATTCAATCCTGGTTACGCGGGTCGAATCACAAATGTGCAGATTGTCTCGCGGCGGCATCGCGTGCAGATATGCCTGGGATGTACTCCAGCGAATGCCACCGTGAATATTGCGCTGGGTGATATGGACGCCTTCCTGCCGAAAAGCGTTGGCATCTTCGACAAAGGGATAACCCGCCTGGACACCGGCATCGAGGAATGCCCGATAGAGCGGATTGTCCGCAGCACAGGTCTCGATTTTCATCGGCCCCGAACCACCACGATAGGTGTTGCCTCCTTTGTCGAAAGTCTCAGATTTTTTAAAATAAGGCAAACAGTCGGCGTAGCTCCAACCGGAAAGGCCCATATGGGACCAGTGGTCGTAGTCCCAGGGGTTGCCCCGCACCCAGTTCATGCCGTTGATCGAGGAGGATCCGCCCAGGACGCGGCCACGATGCTCAAGGATCCGGCGGCCGTTGAGTTCCTTTTCGGGTTCTGAATGCAGATACCAGTTGAACTTGTCGTTCATCAGCGGGAAGCCAAGCGCAGCCGGCATGCGGATGTAGATGCTAGTGTCACGCGGACCGGCTTCGAGCAGGAGTACTTTTGAATCCGAATCCTCCGCGAGGCGAGCGGCCATCACACTGCCGGCCGAACCGGAACCGATGATGATGTAGTCGTATGTCACACGGGTCGCTCTGCCGTGAATATCACGCATAGTGCATCTCCTAGTATCGTATTCTTACGTCAGCCGTGGGCGAGCAATAGGGACTCGAGACCGACCAGATCGAATCGGATCAAAGTTCCTGTCGGAAAGGGTGAAGGAGTTCCCCTGGCAACGATACCAACGAAATTGAGTCCGAGAGATGAGGCCGCTTCGTAGTCAGTCATGGCATCCCCGACCATTACACAGGCGGCCGGATCAAAGCCCCTTTCCTGGATGATCGTCGCGAGTATGTCCATCTTGCTGCGGGGCGAACCGTAGACTCCGGCAAAGAGCGAGGCTAATCCCCTGGCCTCGAGGATTCGGCGGAGCTCCGGCTCCCAAGTGCCTGAAACGATGAATATCGGTACGCTTCCATGCAATCCTGACAGGCACTCGATCGCCCCCGGGATGGCCGGTGCAGCGATGACACGTGCCTCCACCAACTCGCCGAAGCGCTGCGAGAGCTCCCGAATTCGGCCCTCATCGGCTGGTTTCCCAAGGATATTGCTCTCGTAATATTCAAATTTGGCGAAGCGTGACACTCCGCCGTGCGCCAGATGAAACTCCCTAACCTTGCCGACGATCTCGTCGCCATATTCCGCATAGAACGACTCGAAGGCGCTGGTCTTGATATCGACACTGTCGACGATCACACCGTCGAAATCGAAGAAGACGGCGTCGGGTTTCCTGATCGGGGCCACCCGTGAAGATACTGCCGCTAACCTGTTCATCGCCCCTCCATAAGAGATGATCCCGACACTCTCTCCAATATCGTTACCAATAAAGCGGTAGCATCTAAATCATCTTCGACGGAAATTGTCTGATTCGCTCCTCACGCGGGTTATCGATTATCTGGCTTGGTGGGCTCATTTCAACAATCCTGCCCTGGTCAGAGAGAGTAACGCGATCAACTGCATAGCGAGCATGATCCCGCAGCGCAGCTTCCCGGCAGCGATGACGTTGTCCAGCTTGTCGGCAACTGCGGGGGCAGCCGACAGAGTCAGCCCGGCAGTAACGGCAACCGCCAGGAATCCGATACAAGTGCTTTTAATGGTACTTCTCATGGTGCTTACTCCACTCCTCCCTTAGTGGCGTTCACTGGACCAGTGCGCGAGCAGCGACCGGCCATGTTTCCAGCGGATGCTGGCAATCGATTACCTGCAGGGTGTGCGAAAGATTGACGACAGGGCACGAGTGATTGGGCACGATCCGCAGGCGGTCGCCGACGGACAGCCGGTGTCCCTGGAGCGCAACGAAGCCATGCTCTTCGGACAGCCGTTCGACGACGAGGCCCGCATCGCAGTGCTCGTGGGTCAGCGGCTGATCGAGCGTGAACGCCCGGCCGTAACCGATGACGCCTTGGGTGCTGTGCGCGCCCAGATCGGAGCTCAGGACCTTGGAGCCGGCATCGATGATCGCGTGGGACTGGTTCACGCTGACCACCGTGGCAAGCACCGACAGGGCGACGTCGTCGAGCCGCGCCAGACCCTGTCGAACCGCGGTCAGGTCGAGAAAGACATAGTTGCCCGGGCGGATTTCGGTGATGCCATCGAAGCACTCCGCGGCGAGCACCGTAGGCGTGCTGCCTACCGAGATCTCGGGTACCTCCAGACCCGCTGCGCGCAGCCTCTCGGCCACGCCCAGCAGCGTCAGGCGTTCGCTCTCGGCGATCGCTCGGACGGCCTGCGGATCCCGCGCGCCGTAAGCATGTCCGGCATGGGCGAGGAGGCCCGCAAAACGAAGCGCTCCGGCCTCGGCTATCGTACCGGCTAGCCTGATGACGTCCGGGGAGTCCGGTTTTACGCCTACCCGCCCCAGACCCACATCGATCTTCAGGAACACGTCGAGCCGTGTCCCCACCTCCCGGGCGCCAGCAGCCAGGGTCGAGACCACGGCATCGCTGTCCGCGATGGTGCGCAGCCGGCAGCCATGCACCGCGGCCGCCTCCAGCAGCGTCACGGCACGGCGGCGGTCTACGATCGGATAAGCGACCGTGACCGACTCGATCCCCGCTTCGATAAAGACCAGAGCCTCGGCGGGTTTCGACGCCGTTATGCCTATCGCGCCGGCCGCGACCTGCAGGCGGGCGATCTCGATGCATTTGTGGGTCTTGATGTGAGGGCGCACGTGCACGCCGTGCCGTTCCCCCTTCTCCTGGATACGAGCGATGTTACGGACCAGACGGTCCCGATCGACGATCACCGCGGGCGTCGCCAAACCTTCCAATGCATTTGCCATAGCCATGAACCGATACCCCGCTCCGGCAACGATCTCAGACGGTGTGCGGCAAGGCGGGCGTGCGGGCACCCAGCTTGATAAAGGTCGATTTGACCTCGGTGTATTCGTGCAATGCGTCCAGGCCGAGCTCACGCCCCAGGCCGCTTTCCTTGTAGCCGCCGAAGGGCATCTGCATGGCGGTTTCGAGATAAGTGTTGACATACACCGTGCCGCTCTTCAGCCGGCGCGAGACCTGGTGCACCTTGTCGATGTCCTTGCTCCACAGCCCGTTGGCGAGCCCGTAGTGGGTGTCGTTGGCCAGCTCGACCGCCTCGTCGACTGTCTTGAAGGTCGTCACGCAGAGCACCGGACCGAAAATCTCCTCGCGGAAGATCTTCATGTCGGGCCGGACATCGGCAAAGATCGTCGGCCCGACGAAGAATCCCTGATCATAGACGCTACCCTTGAGGCGCTCCCCGCCCACCAGCAGCCGTGCACCCTCCGCCTTACCGGCCTCGATGTATTCGAGTACCGTGTTCATGTGCTGCTCGTGAATCAGCGCGCCGACATCCGTCGCCTCATCGAGCGGCAGACCGACGCGGACCCGCTTCGCCCGCGCGACCAACTGCTCCAGGAAGTCATCGGCGATGCGCTCCTCGATGAGGAGGCGGGCACCGCCGGCGCACTCCTCGCCCTGGTTGAGAAGGAAGCCGAATAGGACGCCGTCGAGAGCCGCCTCGATGTCGGCATCGGCGAAAACGATATTGGCAGCCTTGCCGCCGAGTTCGAGTGCCACGCGGCCCACACGGTCGGCGGCCTGACGGGCGATATGCTTGCCGACTGCGGTCGAGCCGGTAAACGACAGCATGTCCACCCTCGGGTGCGCGGTCAGCGCCTCGCCGACGACGCGCCCGGAACCGGTGACCACGTTGATCACCCCCGCCGGAATGCCGGCCTCGGCGGCGAGCGCCGCCACTTCCAGGGCGGTGCCGGCGGTGAGCTCGGATGGCTTGATCACCGTGGTGCAGCCGGCCGCCAGGGCGAAGGGCAACTTCTGGAACAGGCAGACCAGGGGGAAGTTCCAGGGTACGATCATCCCGACCACGCCGCGCGGCTCCCGCGTCACCAGGCCGAGCTTGTCGTCGCCGAGATTGGTGAAGGCTTCCCCCTTCAGGTGCCAGGCCAGCGCAGCGGCGAAGCGGGCCATCTCGGCCGCCCAGGCGACTTCACCCCGAGCGTAGCGGATCGGCTTGCCCGATTCCTCGGCCTCGATCTCCGCCAGGCGATCGCGGTTGCGCTCGATCAGTGCCGCCCACTTGTTGAGAATGGCCGACTTCTCCGAACCGGGCAGATCGGGCCAGGCGCGCGATTCGAATGCAGCGCGTGCGGCACTCACGGCGCGGTCCACGTCCTCAGCATCGCTCTTGGCGAACGACGCCACCCACTGCCCATGAGCCGGCGAATAGCGGTCGATCGAACCCTCAGAGCTAGCGACCTTCCAGCTACCATTGATCCAGTTATCGTAACGACGAGCCATTTTCAATCTCCACGATAGATGTCGGGGTCGTGTTCTGCGCTGCGGGGTTCGCCGCCTCAGTGAGCGGCCATGCGCGTATCCCCCTGGCGCAGCTGGGCCGCTGCCGAGGCACTGCCGTGAACGTCCACGTGCGCACCCTCGTTGATCAGGTGCAGCTTGTCCGGCGTCACCTGGATGCGGACGGTGTCACCGGTATGGAAATGCGGGCGGTCGGTGATCGCGATCAGCCTGGCATCGCCAAGCTGCAGGTAGACGTTGGTCTGCTGCCCCAACGGCTCGATCAGCTCGACGCGCGCTTCGGCGCCGCTCGCGGCCGGATCGGCATCGATGCGGATGTGCTCCGGCCGTACTCCTACCAGGATCTTGCTGCCCGGCACGATGGCACCGTTCAGCACGCGCTGTAGCTGCTCGGGGGCGACCGTATCCGCCAGGTACTGCGGATGGGCGTGCAGGCGCCGGTCGGAACCCACCGTTGCCTCCACCAGGTTCATCGGGGGCGAGCCGATCAACTCGGCGACGAAGCGTGCCTTCGGCTGATCGTAGATTTCCAGCGGCGACCCGATCTGTACCATTTCCCCCCTGGACATGACGGCGATGCGGTCGGCCATGGCCATGGCCTCGATCTGGTCGTGCGTCACGTAGACAGTGGTGATGCCAAGTTCGCTGACGAGCTTCTTGATCTCAGTGCGCATGGTCGCGCGCATCTTGGCGTCCAGGTTGCATAGCGGCTCGTCCATCAGGAACACGCGCG
>DATLYF010000145.1:0-10205 GCA_035575095.1 Candidatus Competibacteraceae bacterium | reverse complement strand
TGCTCCGCCAGGCGTTCTGCCGGGCGCGTCGGAGTCGGGGCGCCGACCTCGGCCAGCGCCGGCTGTGGTGCCGGAGTCGGCCGGGCAGAGGCCTCTTCCCGCTCGGGGCGCCGTGGGCGTTCGCGGCGGCTGCGTCCCCCGACCGCCTCCTTCTCCCGCGCCGGCGCCGGATGCGGTTCAGCAGCTGCCGGTGCAGCGGGCGGCGCGCCCTTTTCGAACAGACTGCGCCACAGCCAGCGGAAGAAACCGGTGCCAGTCTCGGCGATCCGCGGCTTGGGCTCCGCCGGCGTCGGCGCCGGGATGGGCGGCGTCACGGACTTGACCAGGGGCTCCTCCTGGCCGATCCGGCCCTGGAGTTGCGGCCGCTCGTCGGCGTGCTCCTGGTGTAGGACGGCGAGCTGATAGCTGGCCTGGGCAGCCTCGGGCACCTCGTCGACCCGCTTGCGGGTCAACTGGTAGTGGGGGGTCTCCAGGGTCTCATTGGGGATGAGGATGACCCTGACCCCGCGCCGCTGCTCGATGTTGCGCACCGCTTCGCGCTTCTCGTTGAGCAGGAAGGTGGCCACCTTGATGGGCAACTGGGCGATGACCTGAGCGGTGCGGTCCTTCATCGCCTCTTCCTCGATCAGACGCAGCACCGACAGCGACAGCGACTCCACGCTGCGGATCGTGCCCTGACCGGAACAACGCGGGCAGGTGATGTGACTGGCCTCCTCCAAGGAGGGACGCAAACGCTGGCGCGACATCTCCAGCAGGCCGAAGCGCGAGATGCGGCCCATCTGGACCCGCGCACGATCCGATTTGAGCGCTTCTTTAAGGCGGTTTTCCACCTCGCGCTGGTTGCGTGCCACGGTCATGTCGATGAAGTCGATGACGATCAGCCCGCCCAGATCGCGCAGGCGCAACTGGCGGGCGATCTCGTCGGCCGCTTCGAGATTGGTGTTGAGGGCGGTCTCCTCGATATCGGCGCCCTTGGTAGCGCGCGCCGAGTTGATGTCGATGGAGACCAGGGCTTCGGTGTAGTCGATGACGATGGCACCACCGGAAGGCAGGGTGACCTCGCGCTGGTAGGCGGTCTCGATCTGCGATTCGATCTGGAAACGGGTAAACAGCGGCGTGCTGTCCTGGTACAGCTTGAGCTTGTTCAGATTCTGCGGCATCACCAGCTTCATGAAGTCCTGGGCCTGCTGGTACACCGCCGGGTTGTCCACCAAGATCTCGCCGATGTCTGCGCGCAAGTAGTCGCGCAGCGCGCGGATGATGATGTTGCTTTCCTGATAGATGAGAAAAGGGGCCTTTTTCTGCTGCGAGGCCTCTTCGATGGCCTTCCACAGCTGCAGCAGATAGTCCAGATCCCACTGCAGCTCTTCGGTGGAGCGGCCGACGCCGGCGGTGCGCACGATCAGACCCATGCCCTCGGGGAGGTCGAGACCGCTCATGGCCTCGCGGATCTCGGCGCGGTCCTCGCCCTCGATGCGCCGCGATACGCCGCCGGCGCGCGGGTTGTTGGGCATTAGCACCAGATAGCGACCGGCCAGCGAGATGAAGGTAGTCAGCGCCGCGCCCTTGTTGCCGCGCTCTTCCTTTTCGACCTGCACCACCAATTCCTGGCCTTCTTTGAGGGCCTCCTTGATGGTGGGACGCTTGCCTTCGGCCAGGGCCTCGGGCTGGAAGTAGCTGCGGGCGATCTCCTTGAAGGGCAGAAAGCCGTGGCGTTCGGCGCCATAGTCGACGAAGGCTGCTTCCAGCGAGGGTTCGATACGCGTGATGCGGCCTTTGTAGATGTTGGATTTTTTTTGCTCGCGGGAGGGGGTTTCGATGTCCAGGTCGTAGAGTTTCTGACCGTCTACCAGGGCGACGCGCAACTCTTCCTGCTGAGTCGCATTGATCAGCATTCTCTTCATGTATGGCTCCGGCGCTCGACCGTCAGCCGCTGTGTTGTCGCCGAGGAAATGTCGGGGCGGGCAGGAACGGAGCTAGGGACAGGACACCGCCGCTGTCAGGGGGCGGGCAGTCTACAGGACCCAACTTACGCGTCTGCGCCGGAGTCGTGAGCAGCGGGAACGGGAGCGCAATATGGCATCGCTCTCGGTACTACAGGGCGAGCGATGAAAAAACCCTGTTTCAGCCCGTACCCGCCACCAGGAGGCGGCGGATACGGTAAAAATCGCGGTATGACCACCTGTTTCGCCAGGTCGGACGCCGACGCGGCAACAACCTCTGTAATATAACAGCGGCATCCGGCCGCTTCAATTGACCCGCCAACCTGCTATCATCGGCCCCATGAACCCAACCGACTGCCCCGCCAGCGCTAGCCTGGTGGAAGTGCCCGCCGAGTACCACGGCCAGCGCATCGACAACTTCCTCGTCCGCCACCTCAAGGGCGTACCCAAGAGCCTGATCTACCGCATCCTGCGCACCGGGCAGGTGCGCGTCAACAAGGGCCGGGTCAAGCCCGACTATCGGCTCGGCGCCGGCGACAGCATCCGCATCCCGCCGCTGCGGGTGAGCTCTGCGCAGCAGCCGGTGTCGCCACCCCAGAGGCTGCTGGAGCGGCTGCGGGCCGCCGTCCTGCACGAGGACGACGAACTGCTGGTGCTGAACAAGCCGGCCGGACTGGCGGTGCACGGCGGCAGCGGCATCGACTTCGGCGTGATCGAGGCGCTGCGCGTGCTGCGTCCGGAACTGCCGTTCCTGGAGCTGGCCCATCGCCTGGACCGCGACACCAGCGGTTGCCTGCTGCTGGCCAAGAATCCCGATACGCTGCGCGCCATCCAGCGGGGGCTGCAGGGTGAGGGGGTGGACAAGCGCTATCTCGCTCTGGTGCGTGGCCACTGGCAACTGGGCACGCGTACCGTGGAGGCGGCGCTGGTCCGCAACGTGCAGCGTGGCGGCGAACGCCTGGTGGGGGTGGATGACGCCGGCAAGTCCTCGTTCAGCCGCTTTCGCCCGGTGACCTGCCGGGCCGTGGCCTCGCTGATGGAGGTGGCCATCGCCACCGGCCGCACTCACCAGATCCGCGTCCACGCCGCCCATCTCGGCCATCCCTTGGCCGGCGACGACAAATACGGCGACCGCGAGTTCAACCGTTACATGGCCCGCGAATACGGCCTGCGCCGGCTGTTCCTGCACGCCCACAGCGTGGGCCTGGAACTGCCGCGGCGCAGTCTGGCCTTCAGCGCGCCGCTGCCGGAAGAGCTGGCGCAGGTGGTGGAGCGCCTGGAGAGACAGCGATGAGCGGACGCGCTTTCGACCTGGTGGTGTTCGACTGGGACGGCACGCTGATGGACTCGGCGGGGCGCATCGTCGCCTGTCTGCGCTCGGCCATCGCCGACCTGGGCTGGGAGCCGCGCCCGAATGAGGTGCTGCGCGACATCATCGGCCTTAGCCTGACGGATGCTTGCAACAGACTCTATCCCGGGGCGCCGCCCGGCGCCGGCGAGCGCCTGCTGGCGGCCTATCGTCACTATTATTTCTCCAGTCTGCACGAGCCGGAGCGGCCGTTCCCCGGCGCCGAGGCGGTACTGGCCGAACTGACCGAACGAGGGTTCCTGCTCGCCATCGCCACCGGCAAGGGGCGCGCCGGCCTCGACCGGGCGCTGCGCGAGAGCGGTCTTAGGCGCTATTTCGACGCTAGCCGCTGCGCCGACGAGAGTGCCCCCAAGCCGCATCCGCGCATGCTCCTTGACCTCATGGAGGAGTTCGCCATGCCGCCGGCGCGGACGCTGATGGTGGGCGATACCGAATACGATCTGAGCATGGCCCGCGATGCCGGCGTGGCAGCGGTGGCGGCGGCCTATGGCGCCCATGCCCCCGAGCGCTTGCTCGCCTATCGGCCGCTGGCCTGTCTGCATAGCATCGCCGAACTGCCGGCGCTGCTCGCCCGGCTGCGCTGAGGGATGACCATGCGGGGTGGATGGTGGCGCCAGCGGCGCGGACCGAGCGAGGAGGACGCGGCTGCCGTGGACAGCGAAGTCTGGGCGCGCCGGCAATTGCTGGAACTGGCCCGAGCCAGCCTAGCGGAGCAGCGCCGGGCACGGCGCTGGAGTCTGTTCTTCCGCCTGCTGGTGCTGGGTTATGTGGTGGTGCTCACCTTCCTGATCATCGCGCAGCAGTCCCGCTGGCCGCTCGCCGAGGAGCGCCACGTCGCGCTGCTGCGCGTGGAGGGACCGATCGCCGGCAACCGCGAGGCCAGCGCCGAGACCCTGATCCGTGGTCTGCGCGCCGCCTTCGAGGACGAGCGCACGAGCGCGGTGATCCTGCGCATCGACAGCCCGGGCGGCAGTCCGGTGCAGGCCGGTCAGGTCTACGACGAGATCCGCCGGCTGCGCCGCAGCCATAGCGGGGTTCCGGTGTATGCCGTGATCGAGGACATGGGCGCTTCCGGCGCCTATTACATCGCCGTCGCCGCCGACCGCATCTACGCCGACAAGGCCAGCATCGTCGGCTCCATCGGCGTGCGCGCCGACGGCTTCGGCTTCGTCGGCCTGATGGACAAGCTCGGCATCGAGCGGCGCAGCCACACGGCCGGCGACAACAAGGCTATGCTCGATCCCTTTGCCCCGGAGAAGCCGGAGCAGGTGCGCCATCTGCAGGGCTTGCTGAACGAGGTGCATCAGCAGTTTATCGACGCCGTGCGCCAGGGCCGCGGCGAGCGCCTCGCCGAGACCGAGCATCCGGAGCTGTTCAGCGGCCTGGTGTGGAGCGGCCAGCAGGCGCAGCAACTGGGGCTGGTGGACGGGCTGGCCAGCGTGCGCCAGGTGGCCGAGGAAGTGGTCAAGGTAGAGCGCATCGTCGACTTCACCCCGCGCCGACGGGTGCTGGAACGGCTGTTGGACGGCCTCGGAGTGCGGCTGGGGACGCTATTCGACGGCGCCTTCAATGGTTTGCGCTAGCTCACAGCACTGCCACGCCCTCGGCCTCCAGCATCGCCACCAGACGGATCAGCGGCAGCCCGATCAGGCTGTTCGGGTCGTCGCCGGACAGGCGCCGGAACAGCGCAATACCCAACCCCTCGGACTTGAAGCTGCCGGCGCAGTTGTAGGGTTGCTCGCGGCGCAAATAGGACTCGATCTGCGCCGCAGTGAGATCGCGGAACTCCACCCGAAACGGCTCCACCGCAACCTGACAGCGGCCGCTGGCGGCATCCAGCAGACACAACCCGGTGTGAAACTCCACGATACGGCCGGCGGCGCGGCTGAGCTGTTCCAGCGCCCGCTCGTGGCTGCCGGGCTTGCCCAGGATCTCCCCCTCTAGCAGCGCCACCTGATCGGAACCGATGACCAGGGCATCCGGCTCGCGTACCGCTACCGCCGCCGCCTTCTCCCGCGCCAGCCGCGCCACCAGCTCCGCTGCCGTCTCGCCGGGATGGCGCGTCTCGGCCACCTGGGGCGCGTGCACCGCAAATGGCAGGCCGAGCCGCGTCAGCAGTTCGCGGCGAAACGGCGAGGTGGAAGCCAGGATCAGGCGGCGGCCGTCGGCCAGGGTTGCGGGCATGGCGGTTCTCCTCGTGGTTCAGCGACCCAGGGTAGCGGGTGCTGTCACGGCCGACAATGTGCCAGAGAAATGCGCCACAAATGAAGGGCTTAACCGAAGTGACAAGATTTTGACAGGGTGAGGCGGGACCGCTATCATTCCGCCCCTTATGCAAACCAGCCTGCCCGATAAGTTCGATCCGTGGAAGCTGGCCGACGCCGCCGGCCAGCTGCAGGGGGAGTTCGCCGTGAGCCGCCTGCAGCGGCTGGCCGCCCTGCTGCACGGCGCGCCCACGGGTAACGTCGCGGTGTGGCTGGGCGCAGGGCGCGACAGCCAGGGCCGGGCCTGGCTGGCCGGCCGCTTCGAGACGAATCTGACCCTTCTCTGCCAGCGCTGCCTGACGCCGCTGAGCCTGGCGCTGGTGGCGGAGTGTCGCCTGGCGCCGCAGCACGGTGAGGATGCGGCCGAGCTGCCTGAGGGTTGCGAGGCACTATCGGTGATGGAGGACGGCTGGGTGGCCCTGGTGGAGCTGGTCGAGGACGAGCTGCTGCTGGCCCTGCCCATGGTGCCGCTGCATGGCGACGAGCAGGTTTGCCGCGATGCCGGATACATACCCCCCGCCCCGGCGGCGGACGAGCGCGCTCATCCCTTCGCCGGGCTAGCGCAGTTGTTGAAAAGTTCACGCAAAGACGAGGAGTGATCGACCATGGCCGTACAACAGAACCGCAAGACCCGCTCCAAGCGCGGCATGCGTCGTTCCCACGACGCCCTGCGCGCGCCGGCGCTGTCCATCGACGCCACCACCGGCGAGACCCACCGCCGTCACCACATGACCCCCGACGGCTACTATCGCGGCCGCAAGATCCTGCGCACCACCCAGCAGGACGTCGAATAAAGGAAGCGGCCGTCATGGTTGACGTATCTGGCGGAAATCGCCGGCCGCCGGTCTGATCGATTCCCGGCCAGCCATGACCCGTGCTCCCATCATCGCCCTCGACGCCATGGGCGGCGACATCGGCCCCGATGTGGTCGTCCCCGCCGCCTTGGCGATCCTGCGGGAACAGCCCGAGCTCAAGCTCATCCTGGTCGGTCAGGAGGAGGTGCTGCGCGCCAAGCTGGTCCAGCACCGGGGTCGGGAACAGGATCATCTGAGCATCCGTCACGCCGCGCAGACCGTGGCCATGGACGAGCTGCCTTCCCAGGCGCTGCGCCTGAAGAAGGACTCCTCCATGCGCGTGGCCATCGACCTGGTCAAGAGCGGCGAGGCCGACGCCTGCGTCAGCGCCGGCAACACCGGGGCGCTCATGGCCACCGCCCGTTTCGTGCTCAAGACCCTGCCCGGCATCGACCGCCCGGCCATCTGCACCACCATCCCCTCCACGCGCGGCCACACCCACGTCCTCGACCTGGGCGCCAACGTCGATTCCAGCGCCGAGCATCTGCTGCAGTTCGCCATCATGGGCTCGATCCTGGCTACCGCCGTCGACAGCGTCGAGCGGCCCAAGGTCGGCCTGCTCAACATCGGCGCCGAGGAGATCAAGGGCAACGAGCAGGTGAAGAATGCCGCCGCACTGCTGGCGCAAAGCCCGCTCAACTACGTCGGCTTCGTCGAGGGCGACGACATTTTCCTCGGCGACGTGGATGTGGTGGTGTGCGATGGCTTCGTCGGCAACGTCTCGCTGAAGACCATGGAGGGCGTGGCCAAGATGATCCGCCACTTCATGGAGCAGGAGTTCAAGCGCGCCTGGTGGACCCGTCTGGCCGGCCTGGCGGCGCTGCCGGTGCTGCGCGCTTTCGCTCACCGCATCGATCCGCGGCGCTATAACGGTGCCAGTCTGCTCGGTCTAAATGGTATCGTCATCAAGAGCCACGGCGGCGCCGACGCGCTCGCCTTCGCCAATGCCATCCGCATCGCTCGGCTGGAGGTGGAGAAGGCAGTGCCCCAGCGCATCCACAAGCACCTGCTGGCTTTGCACGGGGAGAGGCAAGCGCTGTGAACTATACCCGCATCATCGGTACCGGCGGCTACCTGCCGGAAAAGGTACTGACCAACGCCGACCTGGAGCGTATGGTCGATACCACCGACCACTGGATCCGCGAGCGCACCGGCATCGAGCGGCGCCACGTCGCCGCCGACGGTGAGACCACCGCCGATCTGGCCGAGCAGGCCGCTCGTCGTGCTCTGGACATGGCCGGCATCGACCCGATCAGCCTGGATCTGATCATCGTCGCTACCACTACCCCCGACTACGTCTTTCCCAGCGTCGCCACCCAGTTGCAGGAACGGCTGGGCGTATACGGCTGCTGCGCCTTCGACGTACAGGCGGTGTGCTCGGGCTTCGTCTACGCCTTGGGCATCATCGATCAGTTCATCCGCACCGGCAGCGCACGTCGCGCCCTGGTGGTGGGGGCCGAGACTTTCACCCGCATCCTCGACTGGCGCGATCGCAGCACCTGCATCCTGTTCGGCGACGGCGCCGGCGCGGTGGTGGTGGAGGCCGCCGCCGAGCCTGGCATCTTCTCCAGCCATCTGCACGCCGACGGCCGCTACCGGCAGTTGCTGTGGGTGCCGGCTGGAGTCTCCAGCGGCTATGACCAGACCCGACAGAATGCCGCCTATGTGGCCATGAAGGGCAACGAAGTGTTCAAGGTGGCGGTCAATACTCTGGGGCGTATCGTCGACGAGACCCTGGCCGCCAATGGCTTGAGTGCCGCCGATATCGACTGGCTGATTCCGCACCAAGCCAATCTACGCATCATTGCCGCCACCGCCCGCAAGCTGGGTCTGCCCATGGACAAGGTGGTGGTGACCGTGCAGGATCATGCCAACACCTCCGCCGCCTCGGTGCCGCTGGCATTGGACGTGGCGGTACGCGATGGGCGCATCCAGCGCGGCCAGATTCTGCTACTGGAGGCTTTCGGCGGCGGCTTCACCTGGGGTTCCGTGCTGCTCAAGTTCTAAGAACAACTACCCACGAGGCGCTCATGAGCACTCCCGACAACCGCCTGGCCTTGGTCTTTCCCGGTCAGGGTTCCCAGTCCGTGGGCATGCTGGCTGAGATCGCCGCCAGCCGCCCCGAGGTCCGCGTCACTTTCGCCGAGGCCTCGGAGGTGCTGGGCTTCGACCTGTGGCAACTGGTGCAGGATGGGCCCGAGGACAATCTCAACCAGACACACAACACCCAGCCCGCCATGCTCGCCGCCGGGGTGGCCCTGTGGCGGGTGTGGCAGGCCGCGGGCGGCCCGCGGCCTGCCGTCATGGCCGGGCACAGCCTGGGCGAGTACAGTGCCCTGGTCTGCGCCGGAGCTCTGGCCTTCGCCGACGCTGTCGCTCTGGTGGCCGAGCGTGGCCGGCTGATGCAGCAGGCCGTGCCCGCCGGTGCAGGCGCCATGGCCGCCGTGCTCGGCCTGGACGATGAGGCCGTGCGTGCCGCCTGTGCCGAGGCCGCCCAGCATGAGGTGGTGGAGGCGGTCAACTTCAACGCGCCCGGCCAGGTGGTGATCGCCGGTGCCAAGGTGGCCGTGGAGCGCGCCATCGCAGCTTGCAAGGCGCGCGGCGCCAAGCGCGCCGTGCCGCTGCCGGTGAGCGTGCCCTCCCACTGCGCGCTGATGCAGCCCGCCGCCGAGCGGCTGGCCGAGCGGCTGGCGACAGTGGCGCTCCAGACCCCGGCGATTCCGGTGCTGCACAACGTGGATGTGGCCACTCATGCCGAACCGGCCGCCATCCGCGATGCCCTGGCGCGTCAGCTCTACCGCCCGGTGCGCTGGGTAGAGACGGTGCAGGCCATGGTGGCGCAAGGCATCACCGTCACCGTCGAGTGCGGTCCAGGCAAGGTGCTGGCCGGGCTCAACAAACGCATCCACAAGGAACTGGCGGCCTTGCCGCTGTACGACGAGAGCACGTTGCAGGCGGCCCTGGTCGCTGCGAGGGGGGAGGGATGAGCATGAATCTGGATGGGGAAATCGCTCTGGTCACCGGCGCCAGCCGCGGCATCGGCCAGGCCATCGCCCGCGAGCTGGGCCGACGCGGCGCCGTGGTGGTCGGTACCGCCACCTCGCAGGCCGGCGCCGAGGCCATCGGCCGAGATCTCGCCGCCTACGGCATCAAGGGCCGGGGCATGGCGCTGGATGTCACCGACGTCGAGTCGGTGGAAGCGGTGGTCAAGGCGGTCGGCGATGAGTTCGGCGCCATCACCATCCTGGTCAACAATGCCGGGATCACCCGTGATAACCTGCTGATGCGCATGAAGCCGGAGGAATGGGATGTCATCCTCGACACCAACCTGAGCTCAGTGTATCGGCTCAGCAAGGCGGTGCTGCGCGGCATGATGAAGGCCCGCCGCGGCCGTATCATCAGCATCACCTCGGTGGTCGGGCTGATGGGCAACGCCGGACAGAGCAACTACGCCGCCGCCAAGGCCGGTATCATCGGTTTTACCAAGGCGCTGGCACGAGAGGTGGGCTCGCGCGGCATCACCGTCAATGCCGTGGCGCCGGGCTTCATCGACACCGATATGACCCGGGCGCTGCCCGAGGAGCAGCGCCAGGCGTTGATCCAGAACATCCCGCTGGCGCGTCTCGGTGCCGCCGAGGACATTGCCCACGCTGTGGCCTTCCTCGCCTCCCACGAGGCCGGCTACATCACCGGCGAGACACTGAACGTCAACGGCGGCATGCTGATGCATTGAAGACGCGGGCTGCGGGCGCCTGCCGACGGCTTGCGGCGGGGG
>DATLYF010000144.1:0-22727 GCA_035575095.1 Candidatus Competibacteraceae bacterium | reverse complement strand
GGCGGATACCGATCCATCGAGCCTGATATCCCGAATGGCGAAGAAGAACCGCCTCTGGAATGAACTGGCGATCGCCTGCTGGCGGGCGCTGGGATACTATCCGACCCGGTTGGAGGGTGCGCCGCTGCGCGCCGACCCCGAGGACTGGCGCTTCTGGCGCAAGCTGGCCTCAGGTCGGTGGGAGCCCCATACGTTCCGCATTCTGGGCCGCTTCCTGCGACCGGATTCGGTCTTCCTCGACGTCGGCGCCTGGATCGGCCCCACCGCACTCTACGCCGCCCGCCGCTGCGCCCGGGTCTACGCCTTCGAGCCCGATCCCTATGCCTATGAACGGCTGCTGCGTAACCTGCGCCTGAACCGCATCACCAACGTCCAACCCCTGCATGCCGCCCTGGCGCCCGAGGACGGCGTGCTGCGCATCGGCAGCCCGCGCGGACTGGGCAAGAGCGTGAGCAGTGCCCTGCACGGCGCCGGCGCCCATGCCGTGGTGGTACCGGCACTGTCACCGCAGCGCTTCCTGCGCGAGTGGGATATCCGCCGCGTGGACCTGGTGAAGATCGATATCGAGGGCGGCGAGTTCGCGCTGCTGCCGGCGCTGGTGGGGTTCCTGGGTGAGTACCGACCGACCCTGTACCTGTCGCTGCATGCGCCCTACCTGGCGGCGGGCGCGCGGCGCGAAAGCCTGGAGCGGGTCGCCGAGGTGCTGGGGGTATTCCCGCGGCTGTACGATCAGGCGCTGCGACCGATCGCGCCGACCGAGCTGAGCGGTCCAGGGTTCACGGAGCGCTTCGCCGAGGTGGTGGCGGCCTGGGAATAAGGCAATCACTTCCCGCGAGATTTCGATAACGTCTGGGAAAATTCCAGAAAGTCCTACAGATGCCGCTCGATGATGGCGATGACGATGGGCAGTTGCAGCTTCTGATAGTCGTGCATGGCGATGCTGCGGAAGCCCACCATGCGCTGCAGGCGTTCGGCCAGCTCGGCAGCTATCAGGCCGTGCCGGCCAAGCAGGGCGAAGACGTCGCGTGCACTCTGCGGAATGCCGGGCCGTTCATTGAGACGCGTCATCTCGCTGAGCACGAAGGCTTCGTAGCCGTCCACCGCCGCCGGATCGCGGGCGTACAGCTGCCGGCCACGGCTGAGGATCTGGTATTGCAGCACGGTGGAGGCGGTCTTGAAGTCCACCAGGTCGACCGGCTCGGGGATCAGCACGGCGAGGTCGGGATCGCTCTCCGCGGTGAGCGCGCCCTCGGCCGCGCTGCCGAACGGATAAGCCGCCTGCAGGCTGGGGAAACGGTCGTGTAGGGCGGCGAGCAGTCGATCGTCGGTCGGGACGGCCGATGGCATGCCCGACAGTCTAGGTCGCGCCGCGCCTTGCGGCCAGCAGGATGGCTGTCGTTCCGGTCGGGTAGGGCGCTGCTTACTTGCCGATGCAAAAGCTGCTGAAAATCCTCCCCAGCAGTTCATCCGAGGTGAGCTCGCCGGTGATTTCCCCCAGTGCCTGCTGCGCCAGGCGCAGCTCCTCGGCCACCAGTTCACCGGCGCGGACGGCGAGCTGGCCGGCGGCTCGCTCCAGGCATTCCCCGGCGCGGCGCAGGGCGTCCAGGTGGCGGCGGCGGGCGCTGAACAGGCCCGTGCCGCTGCTCTGGTAGCCCATGCAGCGCTTGAGGTGGCGGCGCAGCAGGTCGAGGCCGGCGCCGCTCTGGGCGGAGAGGTAGACGGCGGCATGCGCCCCGTCCGGCTCTTCCAGGGCCGGGGCATGGCCGCTTAGGTCGATCTTGTTGTAGACCCGGGTCACCCCCAGTCCGGGCGGCAGGCGGGCCAGCAGCTCGGCCTCGGCGGCCGGCTCGGCGGTACTCTGGTCGATCACCACCAGCACCCGGTCGGCGCGTTCGATCTCGGCCCAGGCGCGGCGGATGCCCTCGCGCTCCACTACGTCCGCGGCTTCGCGCAGGCCGGCGGTGTCCACCACGTGCAGCGGCATGCCGTCGATGCTGATGCGTTCGCGCAACACGTCGCGGGTGGTGCCGGGGATGTCGGTGACGATGGCGGCGTCAAAGCCGGCTAGGGCGTTGAGCAGGCTGGACTTGCCGGCGTTGGGACGGCCGGCGATGACCACGGTCATGCCATCGCGCAGCAGCCGCCCCTGGTGGGCCGAAGCCAGCAGTTCGGCCAGGGCGCCGCGCAGGGCATCAAGGCGGGCCTGGATCTGGCCGTCGGCGAGAAAGTCGAGCTCCTCCTCAGGGAAGTCGATGGCCGCCTCCACGTACACGCGCAGCTCGATCAGCCCCTCCACCAGGGCCTGCACGCGCTGCGAGAACGCGCCCTCCAGCGACCCCAGGGCGGCGCGCGCGGCCTCGCGGGTGCCGGCGTCGATGAGATCGGCCACCGCCTCGGCCTGGGCCAGGTCCAGCCGGTCGTTGAGGAAGGCGCGCTCGGTGAACTCGCCGGGCCGGGCCAGCCGCGCCCCCAGCTCCAGCACCCGCTCCAGCAGCAGATCCATGACCACCGGGCCGCCGTGACCGTGCAGCTCCAGCACGGACTCGCCGGTATAGGAGTGGGGTGCGGGGAAGTACAGCGCCAGGCCCTCGTCGATGGCCCGGCCTTGGGCGTCGCGGAAGCGGCGGAAACTGGCATAGCGCGGTTGCGGCAGAGCGCCCAGCAGGGCCGTGGTGATGGCCGGCACGGCCGGCCCGGAGACGCGGACGATGCCCACCCCGCCGCGCCCGGGCGGGGTGGCGATGGCGGCGATGGTGTCGGTATTCATATGCGACCCAAATAATGCCAAACCCTCTCCCCGGGGGGAGAGGGCAGGGTGTGGGCAAGCGTCCGTCGTGCCGGGAGCGGCCTACGCCTTGGCCGGCTTGTCCTCGCCCGCCTCGATGCGCCGGGTGATCACCCACTGCTGGGCGATAGAGAGCAGATTGTTCACCACCCAGTACAGCACCAGACCGGCCGGGAACCAGAGGAAGAACACGGTGAACAGCAGCGGCATGAAGGCCATGACCTTGGCCTGCACCGGATCCGGCGGTGGCGGGTTGAGCTTCTGCTGGATGAACATGGAGGCGCCCATGATCAGCGGCAGGATGT
The DNA here is from genome assembly GCA_035575095.1 of Candidatus Competibacteraceae bacterium. Classification (GTDB taxonomy): domain Bacteria; phylum Pseudomonadota; class Gammaproteobacteria; order Competibacterales; family Competibacteraceae; genus DATLYF01. The sequence goes on along the minus strand of DATLYF010000144.1, from coordinate 19,637 downwards.
AGTACGGATCCTGCTGCGATAGATCCTGGATCCAGCCCAGCCACGGCGCCTGGCGCAGCTCCACGCTCTCCAGCAGCATCCAGTACAGGGCGATGAATACCGGGATCTGCACCAGGATGGGCAGGCAGCCGCCCAGCGGGTTGACCTTCTCCTTGCGGTACAGCTCCATCATCGCCTGGTTGAGCTTCTGCCGGTCGTCGCCATAGCGCTCGCGCAGCCGCTGGATCTGCGGCGTGAACTTGCGCATCTTGGCCATGGAGCGGTAGCTGGTCTCGGACAGCTTGAAGAACACCGCCTTGATCAGCACGGTGAGGAAGATAATGGCCCAGCCCCAGTTGCCCACCAGGCCGTGGAAGAACTTGAGCAGCCAGAACAGCGGCTGGGCGAGGATGGTCAGCCAGCCGTAGTCGACGGTCAGCTCCAAGTGCGGAGCAATCTTCTCCAGGGTGTCCTGGATCTTGGGGCCGACGTAGAGTTGGCTCTTGAATTCGGCGCTGGCCCCCGGGGCCACGGTCTGCGGCTGCTGGCCGAGCATGCCCAGCACGTAGCGGTTACCGTCCACCGCCTTGGTGTAGAACTGGTTGCTTTCCTCCTGGCTGGCCGGCACCCAGGCGCCCACGAAGTAGTGCTGGATCATCGCCACCCAGCCGCCGGTGACGGTCAGCGCCAGGTCCTTCTTGGCCATCTCGTCGAAGCTGACCTTCTGGTAGTTCTTCTCCTGGGTGGAGATGACCCCGCCGGTGTAGGTATAGACGCCGAAGGCGCCGGAACTCTTCACCGGTGGCGTGCGCTGCAGCTGCCGATACTGCACGCCGCGCCACTCGCTGGACGAGCCGTTCTCCACCTTCTGACTCAGCTCCACCAGGAAGCTGCCACGGCGAAAAGTGTAGGTCTTGGTCACCGTGATGCCGCTCGGATCGCGCCAGACGAGCGGCACCTGCAACACGTCCTGACCCTCCGGCAGGCGGTACTCGCTGGCCAGGGGGGTGAACTCGGCCAGGTGGTTGGGGGCCGGAGAGGTCGAGGAAAGCAGGCCGGTCTGGGCGAAGAACAATTCGGGACCGCTGTCCTTCATCAGCACGAATGGCTGATCCTTGCGCTCCAGGGACTCGGGATAGGTGCGCAGCCCGACCCGGCGCAGATCACCGCCGATGGCATCGATCTCGGCCTCGAACACATCGGTCACCACCCGCACCCGCTTGGCGCTGGAAGGGGCCGCCGCCTGCGCCGGCGCGGCACCGGCCGGGGCGGGCGGGGCGGGGAGGGCGGCGGAATCGGGCACCGTCCCGTCCTGGCCGGGCTGCGCCTGAGTGCTGACGGCGGTCGGCGGCGGCGCGGTGCGGGCGGCTTGCTCCTGCATCCAGGCCTGCCAGATCAAGAACAGCACGAACACCAGAGCGATGACGAGGAAAAGGCGTTGGTTTTCCATTAGCGGCCTTTCTTGCTGACGTCGGGAACCAGGTCGATACCGCCGGGATGCCAGGGATGGCAGCGCAGCACGCGCTTGAGGGCCAGCCACACCCCCCGCACCGGGCCGTGCCGTTCGATGGCGATGACGGCGTACTGGGAGCAGGTCGGATAAAAGCGGCAATGGTAGCCGAGGAACGGGCTCAGCAGCCATTGATAGGCGCGCACCAGGAAGATCAGGAACTTGCGCATCGCTTGGCCAGTCGGGCCCAGTGCCGTTGCAGAGATTGAAACAGGGCGGCATTGTCCCGCCCTCCCAGATCGCCGCGCCCGATGACGACGATATCCACCCCGCCCAGTTCTCCCTGGTGGAGGCGGAAGCTCTCGCGCACCACGCGCTTGATGCGGTTGCGCTCCACGGCTAGCTTCGCCGCCTTGCGGGAGATGGCCAGACCGAGCCGGGGATATCCCAAGGCATTGCACCGGGCGAGCACGGTGAAGCAGTGATCTGCGGATTTTTCCGGCTGAGCGAAGACGTGGCGGAAATCGGCCGGGCCTTGGAGCCGGGCGCGCCGTGGAAAGCGCGCGCTGACCACCGCTTACGGAGTCAGGCGGGCGCGACCCTTGGCGCGACGCGCCGCCAGTACCTTGCGACCACCCTTGGTGGCCATGCGGGCACGGAAACCATGGGTACGCTTGCGATGAATAATGCTGGGCTGGAAAGTCCGCTTCATGACGGTGTCACCACTGCTGAATCGCTGATCGTTGTCCAGATATCTGGATAAAGACGCGGAAATTTACTGTTGCCTCCATGATCGTGTCAAGCCGTAACCCCGATCCAGGGCGGGGGAAATCTGGCCGGTTTTCTCTAGACTCTTTACACTGGAGCGCTTTTCAGTGGTAGCACGAGGGCCCCGTGGACCAATCCCTGTGGAAATCCTGCCTGAGCAGCCTGGAACACGAGCTGTCCGAGCAGCAACTCAACACCTGGATCCGCCCCCTGCAGGCCCTGGAGGATGGGGATGAACTGCGGCTGCTGGCACCCAATCGCTTCGTCCTCGATTGGGTCAAGCAGCACCACTTGCCCAACATCCGCAAGGCCCTGGCGCGCATCTGTCCGGACCGCACCATCCAGGTGCAACTGGAGATCGGCAGCAGCCGTCAGGCCGCCGCCCCGCTCAAGCCGGCCGCGCCCGCCCGAGCGCCGGCACCGGCCGTGGAAATCGAGGTCGAGACCCCCAGCCACAGCAGCAATCTCAACCCCGATTTCACCTTCGAGAACTTCGTCGAGGGCAAGTCCAACCAGCTGGCCCTGGCCGCCTGCCGCCAGGTGGCGCGCAACCCCGGCACCGCCTACAACCCGCTGTTCATCTACGGCGGCACCGGTCTCGGTAAGACCCACCTCATGCACGCCGTGGGCAACGCCCTCAAGGCCCGCCACAAGGATGCCAAGGTGGTCTACCAGCACTCCGAGCACTTCGTCGCCGACATGGTGCGGGCGCTGCAGCACAACGCCATCAACGACTTCAAGCGCTACTACCGCTCCCTGGATGCCCTGCTCATCGACGACATCCAGTTCCTCTCCGGCAAGGAGCGCTCCCAGGAAGAATTCTTCCACACCTTCAACACCATGCTGGAGGGGCGGCAGCAGGTCATCCTCACCTGTGACCGCTATCCCAAGGAAGTCACCGGCTTGGAGGAGCGGCTCAAGTCGCGCTTCGGCTGGGGCCTGACCGTGGCCATCGAGCCGCCGGAGCTGGAGACCCGTGTGGCTATCCTCATGAACAAGGCGAGCCAGGCCAATATCGCTCTGCCCGAGGAGGTCGCCTTCTTCATCGCCAAGCGCATCCGTTCCAATGTGCGCGAACTGGAAGGCGCGCTGCGCCGGGTGCACGCCAACTCCCAGTTCACCGGCAAACCCATCACTCTAGCCTTCACCAAGGAGGCTCTGGCCGACCTCATCACCTTGCAGGACCGCCAGGTGACCATCGAGAACATCCAGAAGACGGTGGCCGACTACTACAAGCTCCGCGTCTCCGACCTGCATTCGCCGAGCCGGTTACGCGCCATCGCCATGCCGCGGCAGATCGCCATGGCCCTGGCCAAGGAGCTCACCGGGCATAGCCTGCCGGAGATCGGCGAAGCGTTCGGTGGCCGCGACCACACCACCGTGCTCTATGCCTGCCGCAAGGTACAGGAGCTGCAACAAAAGGATCCGAAGGTGCGTGAGGACTACGGCAACCTGCTCATCACGCTGACCTCTTAGCCTGTGGATAAAGGTGTGGATAACTTGCGCAAAACCTGTGGATAACTCTGTGGATAAAATGTGGATAAGCCCGGCATCGCGAGTTATCCACAATCCATCCACAGCTTATCCACAGACTTATCCACAGCAAATTTACTACCCAAGATCATGATATTTAAAGATATTCACAAATTTATCCACAGACAGGGACAAGCCCAATAACAACAAATTAGATATATCTCTATGAAGACAGAATTTGGAAGTCGATGGCTGACCAGCACGAGAGCGAACGATGAAGATCGAGAGCCAACGCGAATCTCTACTCAAACCTTTGCAGAACGTCATCGGAGTGGTGGAACGCCGCCAGACCCTGCCGGTGCTGTCCAATGTGTTGTTGGTGGCCCATGACACAGGGCTGGTGATGACCGCTACCGACCTGGAAGTCGAACTGTCCGCGCGGGTTGCGGTACCGATCGCCGAGGGCGGGGAAATCACCCTGCCTGGGCGCAAGCTGCTGGATATCCTGCGTGCCCTGCCCGAAGGGGCGGCGGTCAGTCTGAGCGTGGAGGATGGCAAGGCGCGCCTAAGCAGTACCCGCTGCCGCTTCACACTGGCCACTCTGCCGGCGGCAGACTTCCCTACCCTAGAGGACCTGCCCTTCGAGCTCGAGCTGCGCCTGCCCCGGGCCCAGTTCAAGCGGCTCATCGAGCGTACCCATTTCGCCATGGCCCAGCAGGATGTGCGCTACTACCTCAACGGCCTGCTGCTCGATATCGGCGAGGGGCGCATTCGTGCTGTCGCCACCGACGGCCACCGCCTGGCCTACTGCGAACAGGCGCTAGAGGAAGGCGGGGAGATAGTACCGCGCCAGGTGATCGTGCCGCGCAAGGGCGTGCAGGAACTGCTGCGCCTGCTCAATGATGGCGACGGCACGGTGGCGCTCAAGGTCGGCACCAATCACATTCAGGTACAGCTCGACGACATCGGCTTTACCTCCAAGCTGATCGACGGCAGATTCCCCGACTATCAGCGGGTCATCCCGCGTCAGGGCGAGCGGGTGATCCTGGCCGACCGCCTGGTACTGCGCAACGCCCTGGCCCGCGCTGCCATCCTCTCCAGCGATAAGTATCGCGGCATCCGCTTGCAGCTAGAGGATTGGATGCTGCGCGCCCAAGCCCACAATCCGGAGCAGGAGGAGGCCGAGGAAGAGGTGGAGGTGAACTATAGCGGCGGGCCGCTGGAGATCGGCTTCAACGTCAACTATCTGCTGGATGCGTTGGGCGCGCTGTCCGGCGACCTGGCCAGGCTATCCTTCACCGATGCGGTGAATCCCTGCCTGATCCAGGAGGCCGAGAGCGAGGACTGCAAATACGTGGTCATGCCGATGCGGTTGTAGAGAAGGCACGGCGACCTCCCAGGCCCTTCCAGTCCCATTCATGATCCTTGCCACCCTGGAGATCGAGCATTTCCGTAACCTCACTCGGGTGGCACTGGAGTGTTCGCCCGGTCTCAACCTGGTGGTGGGGGAGAACGCCTCCGGCAAGACCAGCCTGTTGGAGGCGATCTATTACCTAGGGCGGGCGCGCTCCTTCCGCAGCGCCTCGCTGCGCGAGCTGATCCAGCACGGTGCCGAGGCCTTGCGTATCACCGCCACCCTGCAGCAGCCAGGACGGCAGCGCCGCATCCGGCTCGGTCTGCAGCGCAGTCCACGGGAGACAGTGGCCCGCCTCGACGGGCGTCCGCTGGTCTCCCTGGCCGAGCTGGCCGAGGCCCTGCCGCTGTTGCTGCTCAATCCCGACAGCCACCGCCTGCTGGAGGAGGGTCCGCGCCAGCGCCGGCGCTTCCTCGACTGGGGGCTGTTCCACGCCGAGCCGGGTTTCCTCGAGGTCTGGCGGCGTTACACCGTGGCCCTGCGTCATCGTAACGCGGCCCTGCGCCAGGGCGCGGCCGAGCGCGTGGTAGCGGCCTGGGACGGAGAACTGGCGGCGGCCGCGCTGCAGCTCGATCCGCTGCGGCAAAACTTCTGCCGGACCCTGGAGGACGAGCTGCGACCGCTGCTGGCGCAGCTCCTGGGGCCGCTGGAACTGAGCCTAGACTATCGTCGCGGCTGGGGCGCGGAGTTTTCCGATCTGCGCGCTGCCCTGCATCACGGCCGCGAGCAGGACCGCCGCTACGGCCACACCCGGCTGGGACCGCACCGCGCCGACTTCGAGGTGCGCCTGGACGGGCGACCGGTCACGGTACAGCTCTCCCGCGGCCAGCAGAAGCTGCTGGTGGCCGCTCTGGTGCTGGCCCAGGCCCGGCTCTACCAGCGCCACCGCGGCCAGCCCTGCGTGCTGCTGATCGACGATCTGCCCGCTGAACTGGACCCGCGCCACCGGGCCCGCATCATGACCACCCTGGCCGAGATGGACTGCCAGCTGTTCGTCACCGCCCTCGAAGACGGGCTGCTCGATGCCGCGCCCTGGCGGGAGGTGCGCTTATTCCATATCCGACAGGGGGTTATCCGAGATGCTACAATATTTGATCGCCTGTAACGGGACGGAGTCACGATGAGTAGCGACTACACTTCCTCGAACATCAAGGTACTCAAGGGCCTGGACGCGGTACGCAAGCGGCCCGGCATGTACATCGGCGACACCGATGACGGCACCGGGCTGCACCACATGGTGTTCGAAGTGGTGGACAACTCCATCGACGAGGCCCTGGCCGGCTGGTGCCGCAACATCGAGGTTACCATCCACGCCGACGAGTCGATCACCGTCACCGACGACGGCCGCGGCATCCCGGTGGACATCCATCCCGAGGAGGGACGTTCCGCCGCCGAAGTGATCATGACCGTGCTGCACGCCGGAGGCAAATTCGACGACAACTCCTACAAGGTTTCCGGCGGCCTGCACGGGGTGGGCGTGTCGGTGGTCAACGCCCTATCCGACTATCTGCGCCTGACCATCCGCCGTGACGGCAAGCTGCACCAGCAGGAGTACCATCTCGGCGTGCCCCTGGCGCCGCTGCGGGTGATCGGCGACTCCGATCTCACCGGCACCGAGGTGCACTTCAAGCCGAGCGCGGCAATCTTCTCCAACATCGAGTTCCACTACGACGTGCTGGCCAAGCGCCTGCGCGAGCTGTCCTTCCTCAACTCCGGGGTGCGCATCACCCTCAAGGACGAGCGCAGCGGCAAATCCGACGTGTTCGAGTATCAGGGCGGCATCCGCGCCTTCGTCGAGCACCTCAACCGCAACAAGACGCCGCTGCACGAAACGGTGTTCTACTGCAACACCGAGAAGGACGGCATCGGTGTCGAGATCGCCCTGCAGTGGAACGACTCCTATCAGGAGAACATCTTCTGCTTCACCAACAACATTCCGCAGCGCGACGGCGGTACCCATCTCGCCGGCTTTCGCGCCGCCATGACCCGCACCCTCAACCAGTACATGGAGGCCGAGGGCATCCTCAAGAAGGCCAAGGTCACCACCACCGGTGACGATGCCCGCGAGGGCCTGACCGCCATCCTCTCGGTCAAGGTGCCGGACCCCAAGTTCTCCTCCCAGACCAAGGACAAGCTGGTGTCCTCCGAGGTCAAGCCGGTCGTGGAGACGGTGCTGGCGGAGAAATTCCAGGAATTCCTGCTGGAGAACCCTGCTGAGGCGCGCGCCATCACCGCCAAGATCGTCGAGGCTGCCCGCGCCCGCGAGGCGGCGCGCCGGGCGCGCGAGATGACGCGGCGCAAGGGGGCGCTGGACATCGCCGGGCTGCCCGGCAAGCTGGCCGACTGCCAGGAGAAAGACCCGGCCTTGTCGGAACTGTTCCTGGTGGAGGGCGATTCGGCCGGCGGCTCCGCCAAACAAGGCCGCGACCGCCGCTTCCAGGCGATCCTGCCGCTCAAGGGCAAGATCCTCAACGTGGAGAAGGCGCGCTTCGACAAGATGCTGTCCTCGGCCGAGGTGGGCACGCTCATCACCGCACTCGGCTGCGGCATCGGCAAGGACGAGTTCGACCCGGACAAGCTGCGCTACCACCGCATCATCATCATGACCGACGCCGACGTCGACGGCTCCCACATCCGCACCCTGCTGCTCACCTTCTTCTACCGGCAGATGCCGGTACTGATCGAGCGCGGCCACATCTACATCGCCCAGCCACCGCTGTATAAGGTCAAGCGTGGCAAGCAGGAGCAATACGTCAAGGACGATGCCGAGCTGTCCGCCTATCTGCTGGCCTCGGCGCTGGACGGCGCCCAGCTCTGCGTCAGCGAGGATGCGCCGCCGCTGTCGGGCACCGCCCTGGAGGAACTGGCCCGGGCCCACATGGCGGTGATGGCCATGATCCGCCGCCTGGCCCAGCGCTACGACGCGCGCCTGCTGGAGACCCTGGTGGAACTGCCGGCGCTGAAGCGCGAGGCGCTTGCCGTCGAAACCCAGCTCGCCCCTTGGTGCCAGCGTCTGGCAGCCAGGCTCAACGCCCTCAACGGCGGCAGCCACTACCGGGTGGAACTGGAAGCCCGCGAGGGGCGCGAAGGCTACCTGGTGCTGGTCGGCTGCCGCACCCATGGGGTGGAGCGGGTGGTGCGCCTGAGCGGTGAGTTCTTCGATTCTCCCGAGTACGACAGCCTGGTGCGCCTGGGCGCCAGACTGGACGGCCTGATCGGGCCGGGCGCCAGCGTGCGCCGCGGCGAGCGGGCGCAGGCGGTGACCAGCTTCAAGCAGGCCATCGACTGGCTAATGGAGGAGGCCAAGCGCGGCCAGCACATCCAGCGTTACAAGGGCCTCGGCGAGATGAATCCGGAGCAGCTCTGGGAGACCACCATGAACCCGGAGACTCGGCGCCTGCTGCGGGTACGCATCGAGGACGCCATCGCCGCCGACGAGGTCTTCACCACCCTGATGGGCGACCAGGTGGAGCCGCGGCGCGAGTTCATCGAGCGCAACGCTCTGGCGGTGAGTAATCTGGACGTGTGAGGGACGGGGCGGTCGTGGGCTGTGAACAAACCTGTGGATAGGTGGAAAGAGTTTCCACGACAACGCGGCCGCTGAGCATCGGCCATGGAGTACGGCGCCCTGAATCTCGGCCTGAGCCTGCTCGGCCTCGCCGTGCTGGCGGTGGCGGCGCTGCGCCGACTGCACCTGCCGCCCATCCTCGGCTACCTGCTGGTGGGGACGCTGGCCGGACCGCGCGCTTTCGGTTGGCTGCCGGATACGACGCTGATCCACGTCCTTGGTGAGATCGGCATCGCCTTTCTGCTGTTCAGCATCGGCCTGGAGTTCTCCCTGCCCCGCTTCTGGGCCATGCGTCGCGCCCTGCTCGGTCTGGGCGGTGCTCAGGTGCTGGCCGGTACCGTGAGCGGCGGGCTCATCGCCTGGGCCATCGGCATTCCGCCGGCCGCCGCCCTGGTGGTGGGCGGGGCGCTGGCCATGTCCTCCACCGCCATCGTCGTCAAGCAGCTCACCGACCAGCTTGAGCTAGGCGCGCCCCACGGCCGCCTGGCGCTGGGCGTGCTGCTGTTTCAGGATCTGGCGGCGGTGCCTTTCCTGGTGGCCATCCCCATCCTTGCCCAGGGCGACGGTGCGCTGGCAACCGCCCTGGGCTGGGCGCTAGCCAAAGGGGTGGCGGCGCTGGTGCTGCTGCTGGCGGTGGGGCGCTATCTGCTGCGGCCGCTGTTTCACGAGGTGGCCCGCTCCGCCGAACTGTTCACCCTGGGCGTGCTGCTGGTATCGCTGGCCGCCGCCTGGGTGACCAGCGCGCTCGGACTATCCCTGGCGCTGGGCGCTTTTCTGGCCGGCATGATGCTGGCCGAGAGCGAGTACCGCCATCCCATCGAAACCGACATCCGCCCGTTCCGTGACGTGCTGCTGGGGCTGTTCTTCGTCAACGTCGGCATGCAGCTCGAGCCGGCGGCGCTGCTCCCCAACCTCGGCTGGATCGCCTTGCTCACCGTCGGGCTGGTGGTGGGCAAGGGCCTGGCCGTGGCCGGGCTTGCCCGCCTCGGCGGCTATGCCATGGCCGACGCCCTGCGCGCCGGCATCGTGCTGGGGCAGGGTGGCGAATTCGGCTTCGCCCTACTGGTCCTGGCTCTGGGCCGGGGGCTGCTGGATCCGGGCGACAGCCAGCCGGTGCTGGCGGCGGTGTTGCTCAGCATGCTGCTGGCGCCGCTCGCCGTGCGCTACAACGAGGCGCTGGCGCGGCGGCTGTCGCCCATGCCGCCGGCACCGGCCGAGGAGGGGCTGGCTCAGGGCATCGCCGAGGCCGTGGCCGATACCCGCGGCCACGTCATCCTCTGCGGCTACGGCCGGGTTGGCCAGGCCCTGGCCGGGGTGCTGAGCGAGGAGGGGCTGCCCTTCGTCGCTCTGGATCTGGACCCGCAACGGGTGCGTCAGGCCTGGGAGGACGGCGAGCCGGTGTACTACGGCGATGCCAGTCATCCGCGCATCCTCGCCGCTTCCGGTCTGGAATGGGCACGGGTGTTGGTAGTGACCTTCGACGATGCCCGCGCCACGTTGAAGATCCTGCACGCCGCCCGGCAGCTACGCCCGGACCTGCCCATCCTGGTGCGCGCCCGCGACAATGCCCAGCTGGAGCGGCTGCTGGCGGCCGGCGCCACCGAGGTAGTACCGGAAACCTTGGAAGCCAGCCTGACCCTGGCCGCCCAGTTGCTGCTACTGCTCGACCAGGATCCGGCCCAGGTGGGACAGCGCCTGGCCCGAGTGCGTGCCGATCGCTACCGCTTGCTGGAACCCCTTTACGGCGAGGGCGCTGGCCAGAGGCGCGATGTTTGAGCCGGGCAAGGCGCTCCTTCGCATCGAAACCACGTCAGGGTGGACAAGCGCCGCTTCGAGCTTTACGCTCTGACGGCCGGAGAATAACAACAGGTAATGCCAGTGGCGTTGCCGTGGCGAGGCCGGCGCCCTTATCCCTCCCCGCGCATCGCGGGGAGGTCTTCTCGCCTCCCTTCCTACGAAGTTGCACGATACAGTTCCGACACGGGGCGAGGATGTTCGTCTCCGTTCTCGCGGCGCTCGTCTGTCCCTGACTCGCTTGCGGCCACGGCGCCGGACTCCGGCTCCTGTCTCCACCCTGGCGCCGAGGCCACTACGACGAACATCCCTGCCCCGTGTCTACGCGGACTGATCAATCGAATCTGGTATTACTTGCTGGTCGAAGCGACCAGCGCCGCTCAGCTGGCGGCGCTGTGTAGCCGTTTCTCCTCGGCCAGCACGTAGTCCAGCCACAGGCTGGAGATGCGGTCGGCCAGGCGGTTCTGGCTGGTGCGGGCGACCAGGTTGTCCAGGTCGATCCAGGACAGCGGCTGGTCCTGGCCGGCGCAGGAAAACACCGCCCGGGTGCGCTGGCCGCTGTCCGGGTCGATCTGCCACTGCAGGCATTGGGCGCACACGCCCTTGAGCATGCACTGCATCGGGCTGCCCACCGTGCCCAGGGCCTCCACGTCGGAGCGAAACAGGGCGGCGAGCCGCCCGCCGGGGCGCAGCGCTTGCTGGAAGCCCTTGAGCAGATGGCTGCCGCCCATGACCATGATGCGGTCGACTTCGGCGAGCGGAATCGGGTACTGGCCGATCTCGCCGCGGCCGTAGCGCTCCACCAGCTCCACCATGTCGCGTGCCACCAGGCTCACGTCCATCGGCCGCCGCGCCGGGATCAGCGGCTCGTGGTGGGTACACCAGACGATGCGGTCGGCGCCCGCCTCCAGCTCGTCCTGATGATCGACGTCGCCGGCCTTGTCGAAGGCGGCGATATAGATCACCCGGTTGCCGGCGGCGCGCAGGGCGTGGCCGATGTCGAGCATCACCGCTGCGCCCCAGCGCCCGGCTACCACCAGGATGGTCTTGCCGTGAGGCAGGTCGGTGGGGGCGCCGGTGGGACCCATCAGCACCAGCGGATCGCCCGGCTTGAGGCGATTGACCAGGCGTGGCCCGGTGCCCCATTGCAGCACCATAAGGCGGATCATGTCGTCCTTGACCCCGGTGCCGCTCACCGTGAGCAGCGGGATCTGCAGCCGCGTGCCGGCCACCACCGGGCTCAGGCTCTCGTAAGTCTGCAGGCGAAAGAACTGCCCCGGGCGGAAATTGCGGGCGGCCATGGGCGCCTTGATCCACACCTCGGTCATGGCCGCAGTGTGCCGGTACACCGCGGCCACCCGCGGCGTCAGCAGCTCCGCCAGGCGGGCGCGGAAGGTTTCGTAGTCGCCGCTGGCCGGGAGCTTGCCGAGGGCGGCCATCACCTGCGGGTAGCTGCGCTTCGCTGAGGCGATGGCCTTGACCACGCTGCCATGGAATACCGGATGGGTGTCGCCGAGAAAGCTCACCGTGCGCCCGTCCTTGCGGTAGGAGGTGAAGGGACCGAACTCCGGCGCCTTGGGATGCTCGGCCACGCGCACCGGCTGCAGGCCGTGGCTGTGGGCGACGTGGGGCAAGAAATGATCGTCCTCCAATACGAAGGTACCGGGGTGCTCCTGCTCGTAGATGATGTTGGGCGAGGCGCCGGCGGCCACGAATACCGAGCGCGCCGCCAGGGTCAGCTCCTCCTTGCCGGCCAGCCAGCGGCCCTCCACGCACTGCATGCGCCGGCACACCAGGGCCTTGACGTGGCCGTAGTGATCCAGCTCGACGCGCAGCGGATCCAGCCCTTCGACGTAGTACAGGCCCTCCTCCATGGCCTTGATCACTTCCTCGTGGTTGCGGGTGTAGGCCGGGGAGCTGTTGAGGCCTTTGCGGTAGGCCAGGGTCACCCCGCCCCAGGCGCGCAGCAGCGGCACGAAGTTGGGTGCCTCGCCGGCGGCCGCGGCGCGCCGGCGCTCGGCGCGCACCGCCCGGCCGTGGGCCAAATACTCCTCCAGGATCTCCAGATCCTCTGCACCCAGGCCCTTGCGCACCGCCGCCTCGCCCAGGTGGGCGACCAGAGTCTCGTAGCGGTGCAGGAGCTTCTCCACCTGTTTGACGTAATAGGCCTGCACCTCGGTGGCAGTGTCGACGGCGGTGAGCCCGCCGCCGATCACCACCGCCGGCAGGCGCACCTGCAAATTGGCCAGGCTGGAGGCTTTGCCGGCGCCGGTGAGCTGCAGCGCCATGAGGAAGTCGCTGGCCTGGCGCATGCCGCGGGCCAGGCTCTGGCCCATGGGAATGACCCGCGGCAGGCCGGTGCCGGTGGCGATGCAGACGTGATCGAAGCCGAGCCTCCAGGCGTCGTCCAGGGTCAGGGTGCCGCCCAGGCGCACGCCGCCGAACACCTGGAAGGTGGGCCGGCGTAGCAGGCTCAGGTAGATGAGCTTGAGGAAGTTCTTGTCCCAGCGCACGGTGATGCCGTATTCGGCCACGCCGCCGAAACCGAGCAGGATGCGCTCGCTCAGATCCTCCTCCAGCGCCGCCCAGTCGCGCACCGGCTGCTCGATCAGCTCGCGCGGCAGGGGCTCGATCTTGAGACCGTCGATGCCCACCACGGCGCAGCCCTCCATGGTCAGGTGGTGGGCCATGGTGAAGCCGGCCGGACCCATGCCGGCCACCAGTACGCAGTGGCCGTTGTAGGGCTGCATTCGGTACTGCTCGCGGCGCAGCGGGTTCCAACGGGTGAGCAGATCATAGACTTCGACCCCGTAGGGGAGGTTGAGCACATCGCTCAGCACCCGAGTCTCGATCTGCGGGATGTTGACCGGGTCTTGCTTCTGGTAAATGCAGCCCTTCATGCAGTCGTTGCAAATGCGATGGCCGGTGGCCGGCACCATGGGGTTATCGACCATGGCCACGGCCAGGGCGGCGATGCTGCGGCCTGCGCGCCTGAGACTGTGCATCTCCGAGATCTTCTCCTCCAGCGGGCAGCCGGTGAGGATCACGCCCAGGGGATCGACCTTGAGTCCCAGTTCCGGCTGGCGCTTGTTCTCGGGGAAGCCCTTGGAGCAGAAATCGCCATCATGGTCGTGGCAATAGATGCAGTAGTGCACCTCGCTCTGCACCTGGCGGACGTTCATGCGCGGATCGGTGAGGGCGAAGCCGTCGCGGCGGCGGAAGCGAGCCGGATCGCCCTGCAGGCGGCGGGCGTCGGCCGGGGTGAGCGGCACCAGATGGGCATGATCGACGCGGTTGGGCAGCTTGAAGCTGAGCCAGCCGGCCACCGCCGCCTGACCTGCCGGATCGCTCAGGGCCAGGGCGCACCACTGGGTAAGACGCTCGATGGCCTCGGTGTTACTGGCCTCGTCGGCGAGCAGCTCCAGGCCGTAGCGGGCCACGGCCAGCTCGCGGTCGCCGTCGCGGGCGTCCAGACGGCTGTCCAGCCAGGCGTCGAGTTCGGCAAAGGACTCGGCGATGGGCTTGCGGTAACGCTTGCCGCGGCGCTGTACGAAGGCGTCCTTGAAGGCGAACACCGGATCGTGGCCGAGGATGGCGGCAGAGGACGCGGCCGCCGCCTCGGTGATGCCGAACAGCTCGGTGATGAAGCGCTCCACGGCGGGGGCCAGTTCCAGCAGCAGCTCGCTCAGCGCCGTGGGCGCCAGGGCGGCGCCGTTGCGGTAAGCGAGCAAGGCCTCGCGCTGGACGGGGGCGAGGCCGTCGAGGAAGGCCTGGTCCAGGCGGGCCAGGCCCGCAGCCTGGAACAGTTCGGCGAAGCGCAGGCCCCGGGCGGCCAGGGCGTCATGCAGGCTCATGGTGATCTCTCCGACAGCGGCGGTACAGCCAGTCCGATAAGCGGTACGAGGCTCATTTATCTTATGATGCGGCACAAGCCCCTCCTTCCCAAAGAGGGAAGCGGCGTAGGCCAAATGCAAGACCTACGGGGACCGGTGATCCGCTGCTACTGACCGCCGATCGCCATTTCCCCACCTTGATTGACATAATTGCTACAGTTGTGGTTGAGGGACGCTAAAGCATGCGATGACATGCAGGTGCTCGGCCAGGATGGCGATACGTGTGATGGTTGTCCGATCCCCAGGGTCATAGGCGTCGCGGGGCATGGTGCTGTTCAAAGGGGTTACCCGGCTCGGGCATAAGTGCCTGCTGTTGCTGGTACCGTGCCTGCTGCTGGCGACATCGGTGTATCTGCTGGGGGCGGCGGCACTGCGCCAGGCCCAGTTGCGCGACCAGGTGCGGCAGGATCTGGCCGTGCAGGCGGCGGCGCTGGCGTCGCTGCTGAGCCCGGCGCTGCTGACTACGGACGGGCGAGCGCTGACGCCCTTGTTGCGCGCGGCAGCGGCCGAGGTGCAGGGCTATTGCCTGATCCTGGGAGATGCACAGGGACGGGCGCTGCAACGCATCGGCCTGTGCCCGTACTCGAGCAGCGAGCCGGTCCTCGAGGTGCAGCGCCGCCTACCGGCGCTGTCGCTGAACGGTTATACCGTCAGCAACCTGCGGCTGAGCGCCCGCCTGCCGGGGCTGGGCGAACTGCTGGCGCGCCGGGCGCTGGAGCTGTTACCCCTGCTGCTGCTGCTCACCGGTGCTGCCGGTGCCGCCGTGATGCTGGCCAGCCGGCGCTGGGTAACGCAGCCCTTGGAGCGCTTGCGTCACTCGCTGCGCCAGGCACAGGACTACAGCCTGCATCTGCCGGTGGACTGGCCGAGCAGCGCCGACGAGGTGGGCAGGCTGCTGGCTCAGTACAACGTCCTGCAGGCGCTGCGGGCGCGCCGCGCTGGTAATCTGCGCGAGCAGATGTTCCGCGAGATCTTCAGCAAGCACGCCTCGGTGATGTACCTGGTCGATCCAGACAGCCTGCGCCTGGTCGATGCCAACCGCGCCGCCGAGGCTTTTTACGGCTTGAGCCGGCGCGAGTTGCTGGAGCGCAGCTTCCAGGATCTCCATCATCTGCCGGAAGAGCGCATGCGGGCGATGATCGCCGACTTCAGCCGTATCCGCGAAGCCCGCTTCGATCTACGCCATCGCAACGGCGCCGGCCAGGTGCACGAGCTGGAGGTCTACGTCTCGCCCATCGTCAACGAGGACGGGGAAGGGGTGCTGTTTGTCACCGTGCACGATGGCACCGAGCGCAAGCGCGCCGAGAACACGCTGCGCGAGCGGACCCGGCTGCTGGCCATGGCCGAACACCTGGCCCATCTCGGTTACTGGTATTTCCGCCAGGAGGACGGCGTTCTCGACTGGTCGGAGGAGACCTATCGCATCTACGGTTTGCAGCCGGGCAGCGTGCAGCCCAGCCTGGAGTTCAGCATCCAGGCGCTGCACCCGGACGACCGCGGTCTGGCCGCCCGTGCCCTGCGCAGCGCCATCAGCGACCACCAGGAATTCGGCATCGAGCTCCGGCTGCTACGCCCCGACGGCAGCCTGCGCCACGTCTGGTCCCAGGGCTGCTGCGACTATGGCGAGGACGGCCGCTGCCGCGGCGTGCTCGGCGTGTTTCTCGATATCACCGAGCGCAAGCAGCTCGAGCAGGACCTGCTGGAGCGCGAGACCATCTGGCGCCAGGGCGCGGCGCTGGCCAAGCTGGGCGCTTTCGTCTGGGATATGACCGAGGACCGCTGCCTGTTCTGCTCCGAGGAGCTGGCCCAGTTGCACGAGATGACCGTGGCCGAGTACCTGGAGCAACTGGGTAGCGGCAATAAGATTCTGACGCGCATCCACCCCGAGGATCGCCAGCGCTTCACCGAGGTCATGGAATATTCTGCCACCGGCCGACCCTACAGCCTGGAGTTCCGCATCATCACCGCCAGCGGCGCGATCCGTCACGTAGCAGAGGCAGGCGAGCCCATCGACTACGGCAATGGCCACGTGGTGCTGGTCGGCTCGGTCCAGGACATTACCGCGCGCAAGCGCATGGAGGAGGAACTGCGCCAGCGCGCCCTCTACGACAGCCTCACCGGCGCCTGCAACCGCCGCTATTTCCTGGAGCAGAGCGCCCAGGAGCTGAAGCGGGCCCAGCGCTATCGCCGGCCGCTATCGCTGTTGATGCTGGATATCGACCATTTCAAGCGCATCAACGACAGCCATGGCCACGCCGTGGGTGACGAGGCGCTGCGCCGCTTCAGTGCTATCTGCCGGGAAACGTTGCGGGTTCAGGACGTATTCGGCCGCCTCGGTGGCGAGGAGTTCGCCATTCTGCTGCCGGAGACCAACGGCGTGCAGGCGGTGGAACTGGCCGAGCGCCTGCGCCAGACCCTGGCGCGGCAGGAGCACCCCATGCCGGACGGCACGCTGCTGCGCTTCACCGTGAGCATCGGCGCCACCCTGCTGACAACCGAGGACCGCGGCGTCGATATGCTGCTCAGCCGCGCCGACTGCGCCCTCTACCGGGCCAAGCAGGGCGGCCGCAATCGCGTGGTGTTCGGCGAGGGCGGGGGGACACAGCGGCCGCTCACGGCGAGCGCCGCAGGCGAAACAGTCCATTGATGCCGATACGCCACCCTGCGGGTGTTTGCTCTCGCTTACGCTCACCAGCCATCCATGGCTGGCTCGCTGCGACGATATCTCGGCTCCGCCTTCCTGGCTCCGCCGGCCACCGACGTCGCTTCAGCAAACACCCGCAGGGTGGTGCCGAAGCGCTTCGGCTTATCGCGCCGTCACTGCGCCAGCCACTTCTGGAAGCGCGCCTCCAGCTCCGCCCCGCGCTGGTTCCAGAAGGCGGCGTTGGTGGCCAGAGCGAAGCGCAGGTTGGCCGGGGAAGTGGGCAGATCCGGGGCCAGTTGGGCATCTAGCTGGTTCAGCGCCGGACCGACCACCGGTCCGAAGGCGCTGAGCCTGGCGAATTCCGCCTGGGTCTGCGGCTGGCTGGCGAAGGCAATGAACTGGTGCGCCTGATCGCGGTTCGGGCTGCCCTTGAGGATTACCCAGTAGTCCAGGGTGTAGATGATGTTGTTCCACAGGATCTGGACGTTCTGGCCGGAGCGGCGGCGGTAGGTGATGTCGCCGTTGTAGCCGGTGCTCATCACCAGCTCTCCCGAGGCTAGCTTGTCGAGATAGGAAACGGTGTCCTCCCACCATTCCACGTGGGGCCTGAGCTGATCGAGCTTGTTGAAGGCGCGGTCCACACCCTCGGGGGTGGCGAGCACGGTGTAGACCTCCTTGAGCGGTACGCCGTCGGCGAGCAGGGCGATCTCCAGGTTCCACTGGGCGAGCTTGCGCAGGCCGCGCTTGCCGGGCAGGCCCTGTACGTCCCATAGGTCGGCCCAGGACAAGGGGGCGCGCGGCAGCTTCTCGGGGTTATAGGCCATAACGAAGGCCCAGACGATGTTGCCGACCCCGCAGTCGTGCACGGCGAAGGGCATGAAATCGGCCTTATTGCCGATCCTGCTCCAGTCGATGGGTTCGAGCAGGCCCTCCTGACAGGCCTTGAGCACATCGGACTGCTCCAGGTCGGCGACGTCCCAGGTCTTGCCCGCCGCGCGGCCGGCCTTGATCTCGTCCAGAGTGCCGTTGAACACCGCCTCCACCAGGGGCATGCCGGCGCTCTGGGTGAACGGCTCGAAGAAGGCACGGCGCTGGTTGCTCTGGTAATCCCCGCCCCAGGAGACGATGGTCAGATCGTGGGCGGGCACCACGCTGGCGGTCGTCGGTGCCGGTGCGGTCGTGCTGGCTTTGGTGGCGGCGGGCGGCGGCGCAGCCGGCGCGATGGCGGCTGTCTGTTGGGGCTGGTGGCCCGGCTGGTTGAAATAGATCAGGCCGACTATCAGCACCAGGGTGAGGGCGGCGATGGCAAAGCTCGCCAGCAGCTGTTTGTAGCTCATGATTCTCCCCGTTTATCGTTGGAAAGCGACACGCGACCAGACCGGCTGTCCTCGCCGTGCAGCGGGGTACGTGGCCATAGGCTGTCTGTCCGATACAACGGACAGACTCTAAATATCTAGCCTATCAGTGTGCCGTTTCCAGCGGTGGGCAAGCAGGGAGGGGAAGCGGCGCCATCGGCGCCGCTCCAGGGGCTTACGCTCAGGGCTTGGCAACCCATTCCTTGAAGCGGGCTTCCAGACGAGCGCCGTTCTTGTTCCAGAAGTCGGCGCTGGAAGCCAGGGCGAAGCGCAGGTTGGTCGGGGAAGTGGGCAGATCGGGCAGCAGCTTGGGTTCGACCTGGGAAATCGCCTTGACGTTGACCGGACCGTAGGGGATGTGCTTGGGGAATTCCTTCTGGCTCTCCGGCTGGCTGGCGAAGGCGATGAAGCGGTGCGCCTTGTCGCGGTTCGGGGTGCCTTTGACGATGCCCCAGTAGTCCAGGGTGTAGATCACGTTGGTCCAGAGGATCTTCAGGTCCTTGCCCTGTTTCTGGGCGTTGGTGATGCGCCCGTTGTAGGCGGTGCTCATCACCACTTCGCCCGAGGCCAGCAGCTCCGGTGGCTGGGCGCCGGCTTCCCACCAAACGATATGCTTCTTGAGCTGATCGAGCTTGTTGAAGGCGCGGTCCACGCCCTCGGGGGTGGCGAGCACTTTGTACACATCCTTGGTGGGCACGCCGTCGGCCATGAGGGCGATTTCCAGATTCCACTGGGCAAGCTTGCGCAGGCCACGCTTGCCAGGCAGGCTCCCGACATCCCACAGATCGGCCCAGGATACCGGCGGCCGCGACAGCTTCTGCGGGTTGTAACCCATCACATAGGCCCAGACGATGTTGCCGACGCCGCAGTCCTCCACAGCGGTGGGCATGAAGTCGGCGGTATCACCGATCTTGCTCCAGTCGATGCGCTCCAGGGTACCGTCCTGGCAGCCCTTGAGGATGTCGGAGAACTCCAGGTCCACCACGTCCCAGGTCTTACCCTCCTTGAGCGCCGCCTTGACCTCGTCCAGGGTGCCGTTGTACTCGGCCTCCACCAGGGGGGTGCCGGTGCTCTGGATGAACGGCTCGAAGAAGGCAAGGCGCTGGGCCTTCTGGTAATCGCCGCCCCAGGAGACCACGGTCAAGTCGTGCTCTGCCATGGCCGGCGCCGGGCTGCTGCCGGCGGCGGAGGCGGTGCCAGCGGTGCTGGTAGCGGGGATCGGGCCGGCGCTGGCGGGCTGCGGCGCACTGGCCGTCGCCGCGGCGGCCGGCGTGCTGCTGACGGCGACGGCCGGCCCAC
>DATLYF010000143.1:0-3981 GCA_035575095.1 Candidatus Competibacteraceae bacterium | reverse complement strand
CACCACCGGGTGCGCCTGCTGCACGCTGACCTGTACCGCCATGAGCGCGGTGAGCGACGCGGCAGCGGGTGCCGGGCCGGTGGCAGAGATGGTTTCCCGCCCGAACTGGCCGCTCCACAGCCAAAGGGCGGTGGCGCCGATGATGGCCGCCGACAGCAAATAGGATTTGCGCAGCATGGAGGGCCTCCTTGTCGACTATGCGTCATTTTATGACCAATGGTCACATACAACAATCCGCAATAATCCGCAATATCGCCTCCCCAGCTCTTCCTCCCGCATCCTCGCAGCCTTGCCTTGACCTGCCCCGGCAAAGCCTTAAGCTAACGGTTTCATTTGGCGCGGGCCGACGGGGGTCCACGCGTTCTCATCCTAGCCTCAGTGGGGATAGCAATGTCGCAAGTGAAGAAAGTGGTGCTGGCCTACTCCGGCGGCCTCGATACTTCAGTGATCCTGAAGTGGCTGCAGGAGACCTATCAGTGCGAGGTGGTGACCTTCACCGCCGACATCGGCCAGGGCGAGGAACTGGAGCCGGCCCGCGCCAAGGCCCAGGCGCTGGGGGTGAAACAGATCTACATCGACGATTTGCGCGAAGAGTTCGTGCGCGACTTCGTCTTCCCCATGTTCCGCGCCAATACTGTCTATGAGGGCGAGTATCTGCTCGGCACCTCCATCGCCCGTCCGCTGATCGCCAAGCGTCTGATCGAGATCGCCAACGAGGTCGGGGCCGATGCCATCTCCCACGGCGCCACCGGCAAGGGCAACGATCAGGTGCGCTTCGAGCTCGGCGCCTATGCGCTGAAACCCGGCATCAAGGTCATCGCCCCCTGGCGCGAGTGGGATCTGACCTCGCGCGAGCGACTGCTCGACTACGCCGAGCGGCACGGCATCCCCATCGAGCGCCACGGCAAGAAGTCGCCGTACTCCATGGATGCCAACCTGCTGCACATCTCCTACGAGGGCCAGATTCTGGAAGACCCGTGGCAGGAGCCGGAGGAGGACATGTGGCGCTGGAGCGTGGCGCCGGAAAAGGCCCCGGACGCCCCGCGCTATATCGAACTGACCTTCCGCGGCGGTGATCCGGTGGCCATCGACGGCCAGGAGATGGGTGCCGCCGAGCTGCTCGCCACCTTGAACAAGCTGGGCGGCGAGAACGGCATCGGCCGTCTCGATCTGGTGGAGAACCGCTACGTCGGCATGAAGTCCCGCGGCTGCTACGAGACTCCCGGCGGTACCATCCTGCTCAAGGCACACCGCGCCATCGAGTCCATCTGCCTGGACCGCGAGGTGGCGCACCTCAAGGACGAGCTGATGCCGCGCTATGCCAGCCTGATTTACAACGGCTACTGGTGGAGCCCGGAGCGCAAGGCCCTGCAGGCGCTGATCGACACCACTCAGGCCAGCGTCAACGGTGTGGTGCGCCTCAAGCTGTACAAGGGCAACGTCATGGTGGTGGGGCGCAAGTCCGAGGATTCCCTGTTCGATGCTCGCATCGCCACCTTCGAGGACGACGCCGGCGCCTACAACCAGAAAGACGCCGAGGGCTTCATCAAGCTCAACGCCCTGCGCATGCGCATCGCTGCCGCCAAGGGACGGAAATAAGCCGTTGTGGCTGCGGGGGGCTGCTCCCTGCAGCAGATCACTCCAAGTGCTCTCTTGCCATGCGCTCCCCCGGTACGGGGGAGCGCATCCCAGGATGTCGCATGTCTGAACTCCGCATCACCGCGCTCTATCATTACCCGCTCAAATCCGGCCGCGGCATTGCCCTCGACGAGGCGCGCCTCGATCGTTACGGCATCGTCGGTGATCGCCGCTGGCTGGTGATCGACGCGCAGGGCCGCTTCCTCAGCCAGCGCCGCTTTCCGCGCATGGCGCTGCTCGAGGCGCGCCCTGCGGGCGAGGGCGTGTGGCTCGCCGCCCCCGGCCGCGCGCCGCTCTATGCCGAGGCCACGGGCGCGGCGCGTCAGGCCAAGGTCTGGAACGACTGGCTGGCGGTGCGCGACGCCGGCGAGGAAGCGGCGCGTTGGTTGAGCGCCTACCTGGAGCATCCCTGCCGCCTAGTGGCACCGGACCGGGAACGCTACCAGCGCCCAGTGAACCCGGACTACGACCGCTGGGGCAGCCAGGTGGGCTTCGCCGATGGCTTCCCCCTGCTGCTCATCTCTCAAGGCTCGCTGGATGAACTGAACCGCCGCCTGGCGAGCCCGGTGGACATGCGTCGCTTCCGCCCTAACATCGTGGTCGCGGGCTGCGCGCCGCATGCCGAGGACGGCTGGAAGACCCTGCGTAGCGGCGGAATGATCTTGCACGTGGTGAAGCCCTGCTCGCGCTGCACCATTCCTCAGGTGGACCCGCAGACCGGCGAGATGGGACAGGAGCCCACGCCCACCTTGGCCGGCTACCGGCGCGGGATGGATGGCAAGATCTACTTCGGCCAGAACCTGATCCATGAGCGCGCCGAGGGTGTGCTGCGAGTGGGCGACGTGGTCCAGGTGCTGGCGTGAGTGGGACGGCGGTGCTCACCTGCGCCGAGCTGGGATGTGCTCCCCTGGAGGAACTGTTCGCCCGTTATGGACTGAGGGTGGCCTGGGTGGAGGAGGGCGCGGCCATCCCCGGCAGCTACTGGGGCGAACCCGAGGCCGGGCTGATCGGCGACACCCTCTATCTGCGCCCCGACACGCCGGTGCATTCGGCGCTGCACGAAGGTTGCCACTGGCTGTGCATGCCGCCGCGCCGCCGCCCAACGCTGCACACCAATGTCGGCGGCAGCCAGATGGAGGAGAACGCCACCTGCTATCTGCAGATCCTGCTGGCCGATCATCTGCCCGGTATGGGCCGGGCGCGCATGTGCGCCGACATGGATGGCTGGGGTTACAGCTTCCGTCTGGGCAGCGCCGGGGTCTGGTTCGAGCGCGATGCCGAGGACGCCCGTGACTGGCTGGTGCATCATGGTTTGCTCGACTGCGCCGGGCAACCCACCTTCCGATCGCGCCAGGATTGAGGACATGCGCCTGGCGACGGATCGACTATACCTGACAGCAGGCACGACGAATGCCGGCGATCCGTTGTCTTAATTTGGGAAACGCTCGGCCGCGCTCGGGGAGGGCCCGCCATGAAGCACGCCATGATCATCGCTGCCGTATTGACTGTCGGGGTGAGCGGGACATTCGTGCCGTCGCTGCGGGCGGCGGAGTACGGCATCACCGTCCCGGTCGCTCCGGAGAGCGGTAGCACGGGGACCCGGAGCGGCGACGAGATATATCGCCCCTTCCAGAGACTGGAGAGACCCTATCCGTCGCCGCTCGCTCCCAGGCCCACCTACGGCCTGCGGGCGCGCACCCTGGCCGATGAGGAGGCGGAGCAGGCCGCCCAGGAAGCACAGACGGCTCCGGGTGCGCAGAGCGGACCGCTGGTGGTGCCGCGCACCGCCACTGCAGATCCCCCTCAGGAGCAGCGCCGCGCCGCCCGTCTGCAGCGGCGCTATCAGCAGCGCGCCCAGTGGGCGCAGCGCCACGACTACGGCCATCTGGCGGGACGCCTGCAGGCCCGCGGTGAGTTTCTGGGCAGCGGCGAGGACCCGCGGCGGCTGCGCCATGAGCGGCGCCAGGAGCGTCTCGAGCGGGTGCAGCACTGGTGGTTGCGCCGGCGCTGAGGCGCTTGAGACGGTCCGGGGAACGTCGCTGCGCCTTGCCGGTCTGTGGTCCTTAGGGTTAAGGAAAGGGGCACGCCACAGCGCACCATGCGAGAATCCGCCATCGCTACTCCCAACGTGCCGGCGCCGGGTCGGCGCTGGACCTTTCTGCTCAACCGTGCTGCCGGCGCCCTGGCCGGCGGCGGCGACTGGCGCGAACGCCTGGAGCGGCGCATCGCCGAACTCGGTCTACAGACGCGGCTGCACTGGCTGGCGCCGGAGGAGTTCCCGGCCATGCTGCGCCGCTGCGTGGATGGCGAGGCCCCGGACGTGCTGGCGGTGGGCGGCGGCGA
>DATLYF010000142.1:0-22594 GCA_035575095.1 Candidatus Competibacteraceae bacterium | reverse complement strand
GATCCCCGCCACCATCAGCTTCATCGCCCCCCAGGCAGAGCTCACCCCGCCGGTGATCTATAGCCGCGACAATCGCCGCCGCCTGGTATTCCTGGTGGAGGCCCGGCCCACTGCGGCCGACGCGCTGCGCCTGCAGCCTGGGCAGCCAGTGGACGTGGAGCTGGCACCATGAACGCTGCCGGCGAGCCGCTGATCGAGGTTACCGAGCTCACCAAACGCTTCGGCGACCAGGTGGTGGTCGACCGCCTGACCATGAGCGTGGGCGCCGGCGAGATCTTCGGCTTCCTCGGTCCCAATGGCAGCGGCAAGACCACCTCCATCCGCATGCTGTGCGGCCTGCTCACGCCCGACGGCGGCCGCGGCCGCTGTCTGGGTTATGACATTCGCACCGAGAGTGCCGCCATCAAGCGCCAGGTCGGCTACATGACCCAGCGCTTCAGCTTCTGGGAGGATCTCAGCATCCGCGAGAACCTGGAGTTCGTGGCCCGGCTGTACGGCATGAAGGAGCGCCGCCGGTTGGTGGACGAGGCCCTGGAGCGGCTCGGCCTGGCCGAACGCCAGCAACAGCTCGTCGGCGCCCTGTCCGGCGGCTGGAAGCAGCGCTTGGCCCTGGCCGCCTGCCTGCTGCATCGGCCACGGCTGCTGCTGCTCGATGAGCCCACCGCTGGCGTCGATCCCAAGGCGCGGCGCGACTTCTGGGACGAGATCCACCGTCTGGCCGCCGCCGGCATCGCCATCCTGGTCAGCACCCACTACATGGACGAGGCCGAACGCTGCACCCGGCTGGCCTATATCGCCTACGGCCGGCTGCTGGCCCAGGGCACACCGGATGAGCTCATCGCCGCCTCCGGGCTCACCACCTGGGCGCTGGAGGGGCCGGACAGCGCCGCCCTGGCCGCGGAGCTGCGCCGCTTGCCCGCCGCCGAGCAGGTGGTGGCCTTCGGCCACACGCTTTATGTCAGCGGCGCGGACGGCGCGGCGCTGGCCACCCAGCTCGCGCCCTGGCTCGCCCGTCCCGGGGTGCGCGGCGAGCGCCGCAGCACGCGGCTGGAGGATGTGTTCATCCATCTCATGGGCCAGGCGCCGGACAACTTCCGATGAGCATGCGTTTCTCCTGGGCCCGGCTGTGGGCGGTGGTGCTCAAAGAATTCATCCAGATGCGCCGCGACCGCCTCACCTTCGCCATGATGGTGGGCGTGCCCATCATCCAGCTCACTTTGTTCGGTTTTGCCATCAACACCGACCCCAAGCATCTGCCGCTGGCGGTGGTGAGTGCCGAACACAGCCCCTACGCGCGCAGTCTGGTGCGCGCCTTGGAGAACTCCGGCTACTTCGCCGCCGTGGCGCAGCCGTTCACGGTGGCCGAGGCCGATGCACTGGTGGCCCGGGGCCAGGTGCAGTTCGTCCTGCACATCCCCGAGGACTTCGCCCGCAAGCTGTTGCGCGGCGAACGGCCCGTGGTTCTGCTGGAGGCCGACGCCGCCGACCCGGCCGCCACCAGCAACGCTCTGGCGGCCTTGAGCCAGCTCCAGACGAGCGCCCTGGCCGCCGACCTCACCGGCCCGCTGGCCCGGCTGGCGCCGCTACCGGGACCGTTCGAGCTGCGTCTGCAGCGGCGCTACAACCCCGAGGGCATCACCCAGTACAACATCGTCCCCGGGTTGATGGGGGTGATCCTCACCATGACCATGATCATGATGACCTCGTTGGGGATGACCCGGGAGCTGGAGCGCGGCACCATGGAGAACCTGCTGGCCATGCCGGTGCAGCCGCTGGAGGTGATGGTGGGCAAGATCGCCCCCTACATCGGTGTCGGCTACGTGCAGGTGACGGTGATCCTGCTGGCGGCACGCTACGTGTTCGGCGTGCCGATGCTGGGCTCGCTGGCGCTGCTGCTGGCGTGCGTGCTGGTGTTCATCCTCGCCAACCTGACCGTGGGCATCACCTTCTCCAGCCTGGCGCGCACCCAGACCCAGGCCATCCAGATGAGCTTCTTCTTCTTCCTGCCCTCAATCCTGCTGTCGGGCTTCATGTTCCCCTACCGCGGCATGCCGCTGTGGGCGCAGTACCTGGGCGAGGTGCTGCCGCTCACCCATTTCCTGCGCATCGTCCGCGGCATTCTGCTCAAGGGCAACGGCTGGGCCGAGGTCTGGCCGCACCTGTGGCCGCTGCTGCTGTTCATGGCGGCAGTGCTGGGGCTGGGCTTGAAGCGCTTCCGGCGCACCCTGGATTGACATCGGATCAATAGCCGCCGCGGCTTCAGTCCGCGCCGCGGTCCTCTTCCAGATTGAGATCCACCATCAACTCGTCGGCCAACGCCTCCAGCGCCTGGCGCAGTTCCTCCCGCGCCACGCCGCCGGGTACCCGCAGCCGCGCCTGGGCGTGGAACAGCATCTCCCCCGACATCGAGGCGCTGGTGCGGTGGGTGGTGAGCTCCTCGATACTCACCCCGCAGCCGGCCAGGGCATGGGCGATGTCGCGCACGATGCCGGGATGGTCCTGACCGACCAGCTCCAGGGTGAGGAAATAACAGGGAGCGAGCGACGCCTCGGCGGCGCCGCCGGCCACGACGACGTGTAGCCCTTCGCCGGCCAGCCCCTCCAGCGCTTGGCGCAAGGCCAGAGCCCGCGCCTCGGGCGCCTCGACCAGCAGGATGCCGGCGAACTGCCCGGCGAGCCGCGCCATGCGGCTCTCCAGCCAGTTGCCGCCGTGCTCGGCTACCACTCGGGACAGACTGTCCACCAGCCCGGGCCGGTCCGGCCCCATCACCGTCAGCACCAGCGATGCGGTCATGGCTCACCTCCGTGGGGGATGGTTTCAGGCCGCCTGTTCTTGGGGCGCACTCGCGTAGGCCTCCAGGGGCGGGCAGGAGCAGACCAGATTACGGTCCCCGTAAGCGTTGTCGACTCGGCCCACCGGCGGCCAGTACTTGCGCTCGCGCAGCCCCGCCACCGGGAAGACCGCCTGTTCCCGAGTATAGGGGTGGTTCCAGGTGGCGGCCAGCAGCACCTCGGCGGTGTGCGGAGCGTTCTTTAGCGGATTGTCGTCGCGGTCCAGGCGTCCTTGCTCCACCGCCCGGATTTCCTCGCGGATGGCGATCATGGCCTCGATGAAGCGATCCAGCTCGGCCTTGGACTCGCTCTCGGTGGGCTCGATCATCAGCGTGCCGGCCACCGGAAAGGACATGGTCGGGGCATGGAAGCCGTAGTCCATGAGGCGCTTGGCCACGTCCTCCACGCTGATGCCGGTGGCGTCCTTGATCGGCCGCAGATCGATGATGCACTCGTGGGCCACGCGCCCCTTGGCGCCGGTGTAGAGGATGGGGTAATGGGGCGCCAAGCGCGCGGCGATGTAGTTGGCACTCAGGATCGCCGCCTCGGTGGCCGCCTTCAGCCCTGCCGCCCCCATCAGGGTGATATAGGTCCAGGTGATCGGCAGGATGCTGGCCGAACCGTAGGGCGCTGCGGCCACCGGACCGACCGCGCCGATCCCGCCCGGCAGCGTCCGATGGCCGGGCAGAAAAGGGGCGAGATGGGCCTTGACGCCGATCGGCCCGACTCCGGGGCCGCCGCCGCCATGGGGGATGCAGAAGGTCTTGTGCAGATTGAGGTGGGATACGTCCGAGCCGTACTGGCCCGGCGCGCACAGACCCACCTGAGCGTTGAGGTTGGCCCCGTCCAGGTAGACCTGGCCGCCATGGGCGTGGACGATGTCGCAGATCTCGCGGATCGCCTCCTCGAACACGCCGTGGGTGGAGGGGTAGGTGATCATGATCGCCGCCAGCCGCTCGGCGTACTGCGCGGCCTTGGCCTTGAGATCGGCCACGTCGACGTTGCCGCCCTTGTCGCAGGCCACCACCACCACCTGCATGCCGGCCATCTGCGCCGAGGCCGGATTGGTGCCGTGGGCCGAGCTGGGGATCAGGCACACGTTGCGGTGACCCTCGCCGCGGCTGCGGTGATAGGCGCGGATCGCCAGCAGGCCGGCGTACTCGCCCTGGGCGCCGCTGTTGGGCTGCAGCGAGACGGCGTCGTAGCCGGTGCACACTGCCAACATGCGCTCCAGATCCTGGATCAGCTCGCGGTAGCCGGCGCTCTGCTCGGCCGGCGCGAAGGGATGGATATGGGCGAACTCCGGCCAGGTCACGGGGATCATCTCAGCCGTGGCGTTGAGCTTCATGGTGCAGGAGCCGAGCGGGATCATGGCCCGATCCAGGGCGATGTCGCGGTCGGCCAGGGCGCGCAGGTAGCGCAGCATCTCGGTCTCGGAGCGGTGGCGGTGGAACACTGGGTGGGTGAGAAAAGCGCTGCTGCGCTTCAGCCCCTCGGGGATGCGCTCCGCCACCTCAGCGTCCAGCGCCGCGATGTCGAGCTGGCCTGCTGCTGCGCCGAAGATCTCGAACAGCGCCGCGAGATCGGCGCGGGTCACGGTCTCGTCCAGGGAGATGCCGATGCGCTCACCGTCCAGCTCGCGCAGGTTGTAGCGGCGGGCGCGGGCACGAGCGTGGATGTCCTGGGTGCGGGCACCGGTCCGTACCACCAGGGTGTCGAAGAACGCCTTGGTCTCCACGCTCCAGCCCAGCCGCGTCAGCCCTTCGGCCAGGATGGCGCTGAGCCGGTGCACGCGGCGGGCGATGGTGGTCAGCCCCTCGGGGCCGTGATAGACGGCGTACATGCTGGCCATCACCGCCAGCAGCACCTGCGCGGTGCAGATGTTGCTGGTCGCCTTCTCACGGCGGATGTGCTGCTCGCGGGTCTGCAACGCCAGACGGTAGGCGGGACGGCCGTGGCTGTCGACGGAAACACCGACGATGCGCCCGGGCATGGCGCGCTTGAAGGCGTCACGAGTGGCGAGATAGGCGGCGTGCGGGCCACCGAAACCCACCGGCACGCCGAAGCGCTGACTGGAACCCACCACCACGTCGGCGCCCCACTCGCCGGGCGGGGTGAGTAGGGTCAGGGCGAGTAGATCGGCGGCCACCGCTACCAGGGCGTTGCGGGCATGCAGCGCGTCCACCAGGACGCGGTAGTCGTGGATCTCGCCGTCGCTGGCCGGGTATTGCAGCAGCACGCCGAAGGCGTCCACGCCGTCGAGTTCGTTCCAGGGATCGCCCACCCGCACCTCGATCCCCAACGGCTCGGCGCGGGTGCGCACCACGTCGATGGTCTGCGGGTGGCAGTCGCGGGCGACGAAGAACACGTGGCTCCTGGACTTGCCCATGCGCTGCAACAGGGTCATGGCCTCGGCCGCCGCCGTGCCCTCGTCCAGCAGCGAGGCGTTGCTGATCTCCATGCCGGTGAGGTCGGAGATCATGGTCTGGAAGTTGAGAATGGCCTCCAGGCGGCCCTGGGAGATCTCCGGCTGATAGGGGGTGTAGGCGGTGTACCAGGCCGGATTCTCCAGCACGTTGCGCAGGATGACGTTGGGCGTGAAGCAGTTGTAATAGCCCTGGCCGATCAGGGAGCGGAACACCTGATTTTTCCCGGCGATGGCGCGTAGCCGGGCCAGGGCCTCGGCCTCGCTGCAGCCGGCGGGCAGGTCCAGGGGGCGCGGCGAGCGGATGTTCTGCGGCACCACCTCGGTGATCAGCGCGTCCATGGAGTCCACGCCCAGAGCGTGCAACATCTGCTGCTGCTCCGCGGGGGCAGGACCGATGTGGCGGCGCACGAAATCGTCGCGCTGCTCCAATTGTTGCAGAGTGAGCCGGGACTGCCGCTGGGCCATGCTGTGCTCCTGGGTATAGAGGGATTTGCGGGGACCGACGGAGGATCCCCCCGATTCTGTAGAAAATGGTAATACCCGGTTGCTCATTTGCTAAATTGATAGTCGAAATCGCTTCATAAAACCGGGAAATAGCCGACCATGAAGAATCTGCCCATGGAGCTGCTACGTAGCTACGTGACGGTGGCCGAGCTGGGCGGTTTCACCAGCGCTGGCAACCGCCTGGGCCGCACCCAGCCAGCCATCAGCCTGCAGGTCAAGCGCCTGGAGGCTCTGGTGGGCAAGCCGCTGTTGAAGCGCCACACCGGCCGCAAACTGGAGCTCACCGAGGACGGTGCGCTGCTGCTCGACTACGCCCGCCATATCCTGGCGCTCAACGACGAGGTGCTGACTCGCCTCACGCAGCCACGCATCAGTGGCTGCGTGCGCTTGGGGATACCCAATGAGTTCGCCGGCTCCTTCCTGCCGGAGATCCTGGGCAAGTTTGCCCAGTCACATCCGGATGTGACCCTCAACGTCGGCTGCGACCTCAGCATCAACCTGCTGGCGCGTCTGGCCCAAGGTGAGTTCGATCTGGTGCTGGCCTTGCATGAACGCATCCCTCACGATGTCATCGAGGGCTGGGTAGAGCCGCTGGCCTGGGTCGGCAGCCCGCAGCACAACAGCCACAGCCTCGATCCCTTGCCGCTCATCGTCGCGCCGCAGGGCTGCGTCTACCGCAGTCGCCTGATCCAGACCCTGGAAAGCCAGGGCCGGGAATGGCGCATCGTCTATTCCAGCCAGAGCTTCGGCGGCATTCGCGCCGGAGTGATGGCGGGCCTGGGAGTGACGGCGCTGGCAGCGCGCACCGTGCCGCCGGGGCTGAAGATTCTGGAACCGAGCGAGCGCCTGCCGCCCCTCACCGAGGTCTATGCCCGGCTGCACTACGATCGGGCGCACGCCTCCGAGGCGGTGCTGCGGCTGGTCGAGTACATGGCCTCGAGCGCTCGTCAGAGTCCGCAGCCGCGCGTACAGGCCGCACGGCGACGGCTCAGTCGCGGCAATGGCGCGGCGCGGCGCAGGGCGGCTGCGCCACCGTGACCGATTGCCGCTTGCGGCATTTACGCCACCATAACCACAGTCCGCTGCCGTAGAGCAGCGCCGGCAGCAGCCCGGCCAGGCACACCAGCAGCCGCCCTGCCCAGCCGAAAGCCTCGCCGTTGTGCAGGGGGAAGATCCAGGCCAGCAGCGTCTCGCCGGCAGTGAAGCGGTCCGGGGTACTGACGGCGATCACCCGCCCATCGGCAGGCTCGACCCACACTCGACGCAATCCACCGGTCTGGAAGGCATCGTCAGGCGCTGCCTTCTCCACCCGGTACGGTTCGCCCGGGCGGCTGGGCAGGAAGATGCGCCGCCAGCGCCCCTGGGGCAGAGTCCGATCGGCGATGGCCAGGACCTGGTCCACGTCGATGGCCGGCGCGGCGGATGCGGCGGCTGCCTCATAGCCGGCCAGCGGATCGGACAACGGGGAGATCCTGGCCACCCAGGTCTCGAGCGTCTCCTCGAACACCATGGCCACACCACAGCTGACGATCACCAGCACCACCACCAGGCCGTACACCCCGCCCAGGCGGTGCACGTCGAACAGTCGCCGCGCCGTGCCAGCCCCGCTCCTGAAGACGAGGGCCTGAGGCCAGGCACCGCGCCGCGGCCACCACAGCCACAGCCCGCTCAACAGCAGCACCAGGATCGCCAGTCCGCACCAGCCCAGGGCGGCATGTCCGATCCTGCCCAGCAGCAGCGACTCGTGCAAGCGGTACAGCCAGCTGATGGCATAGCCGCCCCACTCGCGCACCGCCCGCACCTTGCCGTCATAGGGATCGACCGCCACTTCGACCCGCACCACGGCGGGATCGGGGACCCGAAAGAAGACCTGATACACCCCGCTCTCATTGCGCGGGGCCACGAGCCGGATCGGCGTACCTTCCGGCAGCGCGCTCCGGGCGGCGACCACGATGTCCGCCAGCGGCCGGCTCGCTCGTCCATGGGGCTGACTGCGCAGGATATGCGGATTGAGCCAGGCATCGAGCTCGTGACGGAACACCAGCACGCTGCCGGTGAGGCCGCTG
This sequence comes from Candidatus Competibacteraceae bacterium, assembly GCA_035575095.1. Lineage (GTDB taxonomy): Bacteria > Pseudomonadota > Gammaproteobacteria > Competibacterales > Competibacteraceae > DATLYF01. The sequence goes on along the minus strand of DATLYF010000142.1, from coordinate 14,765 downwards.
AGCACGAACAGGACTCCGAGGCACAGTCCCAGATACTTGTGCAATGCGGTCAGAAGCGACCGCCAGCGACGCTTACGCATATCCCCTCCGGCAGGCAATCGCGGGGCCGCTATTTTAGTCAATTATCAAATAAAAACAATTCTTGTTTGTATTTAATTGAGGCGCTAAGCTCCGCCCCTCTCGCATCACGACTCCACAACGAAAGGAGAGGGAAAGACATGCCATTGACACCGATTCAGCGCCGGGCGCTCACGCTCGCTGCCCTTTGCGCGACTCCAGCCTTGGCCCAGGAGACTCTCGATCAGGAGGGCGAGACGGAGCGGTTGTCGACCCTGGTCGTGAGTGCCACTCGTGTAGAGGCACCGGTCAGCTCCATTCCCGGCTCGGTGACGGTGATCGAAGGCGAACAGCTCCGTGAACAGATCAATGCCCACAGCACGCTGGGCGCTGCCCTGGGCAAGCTGGTGCCGGGCCTGGCCCTGGGCAGCGAGGCCACCAGCAATTACGGCCAGACCCTGCGCGGCCGCCAGGTAGCGGTATTGATCGACGGCATTCCGCAGAACACCGTGCGCAACGGCGCCCGCAATCTGAACACGATCGATCCGTCAGCGATCGAGCGGGTAGAAGTAATCCGCGGCGCCACCGCCATCTACGGCAACGGCGCCACCGGCGGCATCATCAACATCATCACCCGGCGCCCCGGCGACGACGGGCTGCGCCTGCACAGCGAGGTGACCGGCAGCCTCTCCCTTACCCACCCCGCCGACAGTCTGTCCCTGCGCCTGAGTCAAGGGGTATCGGGCCGCCAGGGCGCCTGGGATTACCTGCTGCAGGGTGCTGCCGAGCAGACCGGCAGCTTCTTCGACGCCGAGGGCGATCGCATCCCGCCCGATCCCTACAACCAGGGTGGCAGTGCCGATACGCTGAGCTGGAACGTGCTGGGCAAACTGGGGCTGGCCATCGACGCGCAGCAGCGCTTGGAACTCACCGTCGACTATTACGATACTGAACAGGATACCGAGTACCTTTCCGAACGCAGCGTCAACAGTCTGCCGCCACGCAGCCACAAGGCTCGGGCGCGCCCCGGTCTGGTGCTGGACGAGCCGCAGGGCGGCTACAACTCCTTGCTGAGCCTCGATTACCGCCACCAGGATCTGTTGGGCAGTGCGCTGCATGCCCAGCTCTACCGCCGTGAATACGAAACCCGTTTCGTGCCCTTCGATGGCCGCCATCTGGCCTCCAACGGCAATACTGTGTTCCAGTCGCGCATCGAGTCGGAGAGCCAGGGCGGCCGGCTGGAAATCGATACCCCCCTGCTGCCGCAGCGGCAGCTCAGCGTGCTCTGGGGGTTGGATCTCAGCCGCGAACAGACCCAGCAGCGTCTGACCATCTTCGATCCGCAGATCTACGAGGCCAGCGACGGCTTGGTGTTCAGCAAGATCGGCGACAAACCCTGGACGCCGCTGATCGACATGACCAGCGCAGCGCTGTTTGCGCAACTGGAGTGGCAACCTGACGAGGCTTGGCTGCTGCGCGGCGGCGCTCGTCACGAGCGCATCGCGGTCGACCTGGACGACTTCATCACTCCGGCCGGCGACCTGATCCGAGGCGGCGACCTTAAGTTCTCCGACACGGTCTTCAACCTGGGCGCGGTGTACTATCTGAACGACCACGTCGATCTGTTCGCCGGCTTCTCCCAGGGCTATTCGGTGCCGGACTTCGGCCTGGTGCTGCGCCACGCCAAGGGCGGGGCCTCGGTGGAGACCCTGCAATTGGTGGCGCAGGAGGTGGACAACTACGAACTGGGGCTGCGTACCTACTGGGACGGCATCGAAGCCACGCTGTCGCTGTTCTACAACGAGTCGGAGCTGGGTACCACCTCGGGCGGTTTCGGCAAACCGCCCAAGCGCGCCCCGGAGCGAGTCTACGGCGTCGAGGCCACCCTCGATCTGACCCTGGCGCAGGATCTACGCGCCGGCGGCACGCTGAGCTGGGCCGAGGGCAAGTACGATCCGTTGCTCAACGGCGATTACGTCTACCTGGACAACTTCCGCATCCCGCCGCTCAAGCTCACCGCCTATGTGGAGCATGACACCCGCGACGATTGGCGCAATCGCTTGCAGCTCACCTACAGCGGTCACCGTGACCGCTTCGACCATGCCGATCCACAGTGGGGGCAGCGCGAAGTGAAGAGCTTTACCACCGTAGACTGGCTGAGCGAACTGGCCCTTGGCCAAGGCACGCTGCGCTTCGGCGTGCAAAACCTGCTCAATCGTCAGTACTGGAGCCGCGAGGCGCAACAGCTCTGGAGCGGTGGCAATGATACTTATGCCGCCTCCCGCGGCGCGGTGCTCCACATCGGTTATTCAGTGGATTGGTGAGGGCGGTTTTCGCGCTGCTCCGCCTCCAGCCGCTCCAGCAGTCGGCGGTCCACGCCGAGGCGGGCGGCGCGCACATCACGCAGCAGCTCGATCTGTTCGTTGTAGCTCTGCACCCGCCGCTGCAGTTCATCGCGCGGGGCCACCCCGGGATTCTGTGGGCGGGGCCGGTAGAGCCGGGCAGCGCTGGGGTCTGGCGGCGGCACCTGGCCGTAGTGCTCCACGTCCTGCTCCAGCCAGTGATAGATCGGCGGACCGTCGCTCTGCTGCGCACCGGCCGCTGCCGTTGCTAACAGGCACAACGCAAGGCAAAGGCAGCGGCGCATGATCGTCTCCTCGCTTCAGGCGTAGTCGAGCTTTACCGCCTGTTCGCCCACCAGTTCGCGCAGCCGGCGCAACAAGGCATCGGCCGGCACCACCCTCCAGCCGGGGCCGAGCACCAGATCGGCGCGGGCGTCGCAACGGCGGTAGTCCACCCACACCGGGCAGTTGCCGTTGCGGTACTGGGCCAGGGTGCCGGCCAGGTGATCCAGCAGGCCGTTGCCGAACTGACGGGCATCCAGGGACAGCACCAGGCGGCGGGCGAACTCGTCGCGGGCGGCGTCCATGTCCAGCAGCGCCTCGGCGTTGAGGCGCATGCTCTCGGAGAACTCGTCGTAACTCAGCGTCCCCTTCACCACCAGGATCTGATCGGCGGCGATGCGCTCCCGGTAGCGCTCGAAAACCTCGGCGAATACCCGAATCTCCATGCGCGCCGTGCGATCGTCCAGAGTGACGAAGGCCATGCGCCCGCGCGGGCCGTTCTTGATCCGCACGCCCACCACCAGCCCGGCCGCCACCACGCTCTTCTCGTTGCCGCGCCCTGGGCGTCGGCCGGCCGAGTCGGGCACGCTGGAGAGCAAGGCCAGGGAGCCGCTGACGAAGTGCCGCAGTTCGCCCTCGAAGCGGTCGATGGGATGGCCGGTGAGGTACAGGCCCAGGGTCTCCTTCTCCCCGGCCAGCACCTGTTCCTCGCTCCAGGCCGGCACCTCCAGCGGTTGCGGCGCAGCGCTCACCGGTGCCGCCACCTCGGCCATGCCGAATAGGTCCACTTGCCCGACGCTCTGGTTGCGGGAGTGCTGCTCGGCCATCTGCAGGGCCTCGGGCAGCTGCGCCATCAGACAGGCCCGGTGCAGGGCCCGCTGGGCCGGGGTCGAAGCCCCGCCGGCGGCGGTACCGCCTAGGCAGTCGCAGGCGCCGGCGCGGATCAGCGCCTCCAGCACCCGGCGGTTGACCTTGGCCAGATCGATGCGTCGGCAGAAATCGTAGAGATCGTGGAACGCGCCGCTGCGCCTGCGCTCCTCCAGCACTCCGCCGATGGCGTTCTCGCCCACCCCCTTGATGGCACCGAGGCCATAGAGGATGCGGCCCTGCTCGTCCACGGTGAAGCGGAAGTCGGAGCCGTTGACCGAAGGCGGCACCACCGCGAGGCCCATGTTGCGGCACTCCTCGATGAACACCACGACCTTGTCGGTCTTGTCCATGTCAGAGGACAGCACCGCCGCCATGAAGGCCGCAGGATAGTGCTGCTTGAGCCAGGCGGTCTGGTAGGAGACCAGAGCGTAGGCGGCCGAGTGTGACTTGTTGAAGCCGTAGCCGGCGAACTTCTCCATCAGGTCGAAGATGTAGCCGGCCACCTCGCCGTCCACTCCCCGTCCCAGCGCGCCGGCGACGAAGATCTCCCGCTGTTTGGCCATCTCCTCGGGCTTCTTCTTGCCCATGGCGCGGCGCAGCAGGTCGGCACCGCCTAGCGTGTAGCCGGCCAGCACCTGGGCGATCTGCATCACCTGTTCCTGGTAGACGATGACGCCGTAGGTGGGGCGCAGGATGGGCTCGAGATCCGGATGGGGGTATTCCACCCGGGCGCGGCCATGCTTGCGGTTGATGAAGTCATCGACCATGCCCGACTGCAAGGGACCTGGGCGGAACAGCGCCACCAGCGCCACAATGTCTTCGAAGCAGTCAGGCTGCAGGCGGCGGATCAGGTCCTTCATGCCGCGCGATTCGAGCTGGAATACCGCGGTGGTCTCGCAGCGCTTGAGCAAGCCGTAGGTGGCCGCATCGTCCAGGGGGATGTCGCTGATATCGAGCGGTGGCTCACCGCGCTCGGCTCGCTGGCGGTTGAGGGTCTCCAGGGCCCAGTCGATGATAGTCAGGGTGCGCAGGCCGAGGAAGTCGAACTTCACCAGACCGGCGGCCTCCACGTCGTCCTTGTCGAACTGGGTGACGAACTGGGTCGAGCCTTCTTCACAGTACAGCGGCGAGAAGTCGGTGAGCGTCGAAGGGGCGATCACTACACCGCCGGCGTGCTTGCCCACCGAGCGCGACAGCCCCTCCAGCTTGCGCGCCAGGTCGATCAAGGCACGCACCTCCTCGTCGTTCTGGTAGAGCTTCCTGAGCTCCTCCTCCTGCTCCAGGGCCTTGTCCAGAGTGATGCCCAGCTCGAAGGGGATGAGCTTGGCGATCTTGTCGACGAAGCCGTAGGGATGGCCGAGCACACGGCCGACGTCGCGCACCACCGCCTTGGCCGCCATGGAGCCGTGGGTGGCGATCTGGGAGACCTTGTCGCGGCCGTATTTGCGCGCCACGTAGTCGATCACCCGGTCACGGCCCTCCATGCAGAAGTCCACGTCGAAGTCCGGCATGGACACGCGCTCGGGGTTGAGGAAGCGCTCGAACAGCAGGTCGTAGGGCAGCGGGTCGAGATCGGTGATGCCGAGGGCAAACGCCACCAGCGAGCCGGCGCCGGAGCCACGCCCCGGCCCCACCGGCACGCCGTTCTGCTTGGCCCACTGAATGAAGTCGGCGACGATGAGGAAGTAGCCGGCGAAGCCCATTTGGATGATCACCTGGATCTCGGTCTCCAGGCGCTGTTCGTATCTCTGCCGCCGCTCGGCGTAATCGGCGGCAGCCGTATCGAGCAGCTTCTGCAAGCGCCGCTCCAGCCCCTCCCGCGCTTGGAGCGCGAAGTGGCTGTCGGTGGTCATGCCCTCCGGCACCGGGAAATCGGGCAGGTAATTCTTACCCAGCTTCAGCTCCACGTTGCAGCGGCGGGCGATCTCGACGCTGTTCTCCAGGGCCTCGGGCAGATCGGCGAACAGCTCGGCCATCTCCGCCGGGGTCTTGAGGTATTGTTCCTCGCTGTAGTGGCGCGGACGCTTGGGATCGGCCAGCACCCGGCCGTCGTGGATGCACACCCGCGCCTCGTGGGCCTCGAAGTCCTCGCGTTTGAGGAAGCGCACGTCGTTGCTCGCCACCACCGGCACGTCGGCCTCCAGGGCCAGCTCTACGGCGGCGTGGATATAGTCCTCCTCGCCGGGCCGCCCGGTGCGCATTAGCTCCAGGTAAAAAGCCTCCGGAAACAGCCCCTTGTAGTCTTCGGCCAGCACCCGCGCCTGGCTGGCATTGCCGTTGAGCAGAGCGCGCCCGACCTCGCCCTCGCGTCCGGCCGAGAGGGCGATGAGGCCAGCGCTATGGCCGGTGAGCCAGGGGCGTTGCAGCACCGGCACACCCTTCTGTTGCCCTTCCACGTAGCCACGGCTGATCAGACGGGTGAGATTGAGATAGCCCTCGCGGTCTCGGCACAGCAGCACCAGCCGCGCCGGCGGCTCGTCCCCGCGCTGTACCCAGACCTCGGCGCCGACGATGGGCTTGATGCCGGCGCCCTGGGCGGCCTTGTAGAACTTGATCAGAGCGAACAGGTTGCTCATGTCGGTCACGGCGCAGGCCGGCATGCCGGCCTTGGCCGCGGCCTTGACCAGGTCCTTGACCCGAATCAGACCATCCACCAGGGAGAATTCGGTGTGCAGATGCAGGTGGACGAAACCGGGGCCGCTCATGCCATCTCACCCCGTGCCTTCAGCGCCTGCCGCACCGGGGCGAAGGACAAGCGGTGTTCGGGACAGGGACCGTGCCGGCGCAACGCCTCCAGGTGAGCGGCAGTGGGATAGCCCTTGTGCTGGGCGAAACCGTACTGCGGATAGGCCTGGTCGAGGCGGGCGAGCTCGGCGTCCCGCGCCACCTTGGCATCGCCCTTGACCACCGCCTCCACCGGGCAGTCCAGCGTCGGGCAGCGGTTGCCGTCCACCTGTACCCGACCGGGCCGCACCGGCAGCTGAGCCACCGCCCGCTGCATGGCCAGCAGTGAGGCGTGGAGGATATTGAGCTCGTCGATCTCCGCCACCGAGGCCGCAGCCACCGCCCAGGCCAGGGCCTTGGCCTTGATCTCCGCGGCTAGAGTTTCGCGGCAGCGCGCACTGAGCGCCTTGGAATCGGCTAGACCAGCGATGGGGCAGACGGGATCGAGGATCACCGCCGCCGCCATCACCGGCCCGGCCAGGGGACCGCGGCCAGCCTCGTCGACGCCGGCCAGAATCAGGGAACGGTTCAGCTCCATGGACGATCTCTTCCGAGCAGGGCTAACGCCATCTTAGTATCAAGTTCGTCTGAATGCTGCCGTATGGGGCGCCCATCGCCACGCTCTTGCTGCGCCTCAGCCGAGCAGTCCGCATACCGCCTCGGCAGCGCGCTCGCTGGCATTGCGGCGCAAGGACTGATGCAGCCGCCGGTACTCGTCTAGCGGTGCCCGCGCCTCCCCTCGCAGCAGCGGCAACAGCGCCGCTTCCAGATTGTCGGCGGTGGCCGCCTCCTGGATGTATTCCGGCACCAGCTCGCGGTCGGCCAACAGATTGGGAAGCGCGAAGTGCCGCAGCTTGACCAGCCGCCGTGCCAGCCAGGCGGTGACCGGCGCCACCCGGTAGGCCACCACCATGGGCCGCCCCAGCAGCATGCACTCCAGGGTGGCGGTGCCGGAGGCCAGCAGCACGACGTCGGCGGCGGCCATGGCTTCTCGTGCCCGACCTTGCAGCAGGGTTACCGGCATGTCGGGGTATTCTCGGGAGAGCAGATTCAAAAGATGATGATATAAAAACGGTGTAGCGGCAGGGACGATGATGCCGAGATCAGGGAACCGCTGCCACAACCGGCGGGCAGTCTCCAGGAACAGCGGCGCCAACCGCTCCACCTCTGCGCCACGACTGCCCGGCAGCAGCGCCAGCCAGCGCCCCTCGCCCAGCCCCATGCGCTGCCGGGCGCCGTCCCGGTCATTCTCCAGGGGAATCTCGTCAGCCAGGGGATGGCCGACGAAGTGCACCGGCACCTGGTGCGCTTCGTAGAAGCGCGCCTCGAACGGCAACAGCGTGAGCATAAGATCCACGGCGCGGGCGATGGTCTTGACCCTGCCCTGCCGCCAGGCCCATACCGAGGGGCTGACGTAGTGGACGGTGCGCAATCCGGCGCGGCGCAGGCGCAGCTCCAGCCCCAGATTGAAGTCAGGCGCGTCGATGCCGATGAAGACCGCGGGGCGCTCGGCCAGGCAGCGGCGCAACAGCTCCCGGCGCAGATGCAGCAGCGCTGGCAGATGCTTGAGCACCTCCACCAGCCCCATCACCGACAGGGTGTCCAGGGGATACCAGGATTCCAGTCCCGCGGCCTGCATGCGCGGGCCGCCGATACCGGCGAAACGGGCCTGCGGGAAGCGCCGGCGCAGGGCCGTAATCAGCCCGCCGCCGAGGATGTCGCCGGACAGTTCGCCGGCCACCAGTACGAACAGCGGCCGATACCCGGCCCCGGCAGCCTGGTTCATGGCCTCAGCGGACGATACCGCGCTCGGTGGGCACCGCCAGGAAGTCGGCCAACACGTTCAGGCGCGGATAGTCCTGGGCCAGTTCGCGCACCTTGTCGACGGCCTCCTCCAGGCGCAGGTCGGAGCGGTAGAGCAGCTTATAGGCACGACGGATGGCCTGGATCTCCTCCACCGGGAAACCGCGCCGGCGCAGGCCCTCGGCGTTGATGCCGTGGGGTTCGGCACGGTAGCCGGCTACGGTCACATAGGGTGGGACATCCTTGTGCACGCCGCAGGAAAAGCCGCAGAAGCTATGGTCGCCGATGCGGCAGAACTGGTAGACCATGGTGAAACCGCCCAGCACCACGTCGTCGCCGACCTGGACATGACCGGCCAGGGAGGCGCCGTTGGCGAACACCGTGCGGCTGCCGACCAGGCAGTCGTGGGCGATGTGCACGTAGGCCATGATCCAGTTGTCGTCGCCGAGCTTGGTGAGGCTGTTGTCCTGCACCGTGCCGCGGTTGATGGTGACAAATTCGCGAATGGTGTTGCGGTCACCGATCTCCAACCGGGTCGGCTCGCCAGCGTACTTCTTGTCCTGCGGATCGTCGCCGATCGAGGCGAATTGGAAGATGCGGTTGTCGCGGCCGATGCGGGTCGGCCCCTTGATCACCACGTGGGGGCCGGTCCAGGTGCCCTCATCGATCTCCACGTCGGGGCCGATGATGGAATACGGCCCTACCGTTACGTTCTCAGCCAGCCTGGCCCTGGGATCAATGCGCGCGGTGGGGTCGATCACAGGCCAATATCCCGCTTGGTGCACATTAACTCAGCTTCGGCGACGACCTTGCCGTCTACCAGAGCCTCGCCGCAGAACACCCAGATGCCGCGCCGGGTCTTCTGCAGCTTGACCTCCAGGCGCAGCTGATCGCCTGGCTCCACCGGCTTCTTGAAACGGGCGTTGTCGACGCCGACGAAGTAATACAGGGACTTGTCGTCGGGTCGCTCCCGTTCGGTCTTGAACGCCAGGATGCCGGTGGCCTGGGCCAGAGCCTCCAGGATCAACACCCCGGGCATGACCGGCTTCTGCGGGAAATGCCCTTGGAAGAAGGGCTCGTTGAAGCTGACGTTCTTGATACCGATCAGATACTCACCCGGCACATAGTCCAGCACCCGATCGATGAGCAAAAACGGGAAGCGGTGCGGCAGGTACTGCAGCACCTCGTTGATATCCATGGAATTCAAGGTCAATCCTCTTGCTTAGCTGTGCTGTCCTCTTGCGAGGCGCGCTGCTCCAGGGCGGTAAGTCGCCGGAACAGCTCATCCAAACGGCGCAGTCGGGCGCTGATCTTGTTCCAGCGGCGGCTCGGCTCCACCGCCAGGCCGGAGGAATATACGCCGGGCTCATGAATGGATTTGGTCACCAGTGACATGCCAGTGATATGGACGTTGTCGGCCAGCTCTAGGTGACCGGCCAGCCCTACCCCGCCGCCCAGGGTGCAGTGGCGACCGATCTTGACACTGCCGGCAATGCCAGTGCAACCGGCGATGGCGGTGTGAGCCCCGATGTGCACGTTGTGGGCTACCTGGATCTGGTTGTCCAGCTTGACCCCCTCCTCCAGCACCGTGTCGTCCAGGGCCCCGCGGTCGATGGTGGTATTGGCGCCGATCTCCACGTCGTCGCCGATGCGCACGCTGCCGAGTTGGGGGATCTTCACCCAGCGCCCGCCATCGTTGGCCAGCCCGAAACCGTCGCTGCCGATCACCGCCCCAGGATGTACCAGCACCCGCTCACCCAGCACGACACCGTGGCACAGGGTGATGTTAGCCACCAGGCGGGTGTCGCGGCCGATGATCACGTTTTCCGCCACCACGCAGCCCGGCCCGATATACACTCCCTCCGCGATCTGCGCCCCCGCCTCCACCGTGCAATGGGGACCGATCCAGGCGCTTTCGGCCACCTGGGCCTGCGGGCTGACCACGGCGCTGGGATGGATGCCGCGCTGCGCCGGCGGTTTCGGGGCGAACAGGGTCGCGATGCGGGCAAAGACCAATTGCGGATTGGCGGCGACCAATACCGGCAAGGGACAGCCTTCGGCATCCTCGGCGGACAACACCACCGCCGCGGCCTGGGTGGTTTGCAGATACTTGCGATAGCGGGGATTGGCCAGAAAGCTGATCTGCCCGGGCTGGGCAGTATGCAGCGGGGCCACGCCACTCACCTCGATGGAGCCGTCGCCCCGCAATTCGGCGCCGCCGGCGGCGGCGATTTCAGCCAGTGTCATCACCCTCGGAAACCTTTTCGTTGTTATTTGCTCAGTCGCTGCAGGACCTGCTCGGTAATGTCCACCTGTCCACTGGCGTAGATCACCCCCGACTCCAGGATCAGATCGTAACCTTGCTGCTTGGCCAGCTCGACGATAGTCTCGTAGATCTGCCGCTGCAGCTTACTGAGTTCCTCGTTGCGGCGGATGGTGAAGTCCTCACGAAACTCGTCGGTGGCACGACGCAACTCGCGTTTCTGTACGGCGATCTCGCGCTCCAGGCTGCGCCGCTCCTCGTCGCTTAGGCTTTCCCCCTCTTTGGTCAAGCGATCCTCCAGCCGCCGCAAGGAGCGCTGGGCATCCACCAGGAGCTTGTCGCGCGGGGCGAACTCTTGCTCCAACCGGCCGCGGGCGGTCTGGGCCTGGGGCGCCTCGTCCATGAGCTTCTGGATATTGACCACACCGATCTTGAGTTCGGCGGCGTGACCAGCGGCGGCCAGGGCAGCAGCCAGCAGCAGCACGGCCAGGTAGCGTGCCATGGCCACCTCAGACTCCTGCCTCGATCCGAGTCGTCACATCGTGCCCCATGGCTACCGTCAATAGGGAATACCGAAGGAAAACTGGAACGGCTCGTCCTCGTCCCCATCCTTCTTGTTGAGCGGCTGGGCCACGCTCAGCACCAGCGGCCCCAGAGGAGACAGCCATTCCGCCGAAAGGCCCAGGGAGTAGCGCAGCTCACCGGCGTCGAAGTCGCTGGTGGTCTCGAATACGTTGCCGATATCGAAGAAGGCCGCCATGCGCACGTTCCGCAGTTCCTTGCCGCCGAACGGTACCGGGAAGTAGACATCGGCGCCGCCCACCGTGCGCAGGGCGCCACCGGCGCTCTCGCCGTTGCTGTAGCGCGGACCCAGGGTGTTGGCCTTGTAACCGCGCACGGTACGCAGACCACCGGCGAAGTAGTTCTCGTAGAACGGCAGCACCTCAGTGTCACCGTAGCCCTCGCCATAGCCGACGTCGCCGCGCAGCGCCAGGGTCAGGTCGTCGGTCACCGGCCAGAAGCTCTGGTGGCGGTAGTTGAGTTTGTAATAGGTCTCATCGCTGCCGGGCAGCGCCACCTCGGCAATGATCCGATTGAGCATGCCGCGGTCGGCGAACACGGTGCGGTTGCGACTATCCCGGACCCAGCTGCCCTCCACCTTGTAGAACAGATAGTCGTCGCCGTTCTGCGCCAGATAATCGAAGATCTCCTGGGGCGTGTTGTCGGCATTAGTCTTGATCTTGAGCGTCTCCAGGCCGGCGCTGAGGCGCACGGTGTCGGTCTCGGTGATCGGCAGACCGAAGTTCAGCTCGGCCACGCCGCGGTCGGTGAGGTAGTCGGCGGCGTTGGACTCGCCCACGTCGGTCTCCTGGTAAGCCAGGCGGAAGCCGGCGCTGAGTCCTTCATCGGTGAAATAGGGATTGTTGTAGGTGATGCTGTAGATGGTGTTGACGGAGCTGTTGTTAAAGGCGAGACCAAGCTGCTTGCCGGTGCCGAGGAAGTTGCTCTCGTTGAACTGGGCGTTGAGCAGCACACCCGATTCCTGGCCGTAGCCGACGCCGAACACCACGCTGCCGGAGCGGCGCTCGGTGACGTTGAAGTTGACATCCACCTGGTCGGTGGTACCCGCCACGGCCGGGGTCTCGACGTTCACGTCCTCGATGTAGGGCAGCCGCTGCACGCGGGTCTTGGAGCGGTTGACGTCGCGGCTGGAGAACCAGGCGCCCTCGGTCTGCCGCATCTCACGGCGCAGCACCTCGTCCTGAGTGCGCTGGTTGCCGGCGAAGTTGATGCGCCGCACATATACCCGCCGCCCCGGATCGACCACGAAGTTTAGGGAGACGGTCTTGTTGGCCTCGTCCACCTGCGGCACGGCATTGATGTTGGCGAAGGCGTAACCCTCGTCACCCAAGCGCTCGCCGATCTTGCGGCTGATCTCGGTCACCTGCTTGCGCGAGAAAGCATCGCCCTGCTTGAGGGTGACGAAGGCTTTGAGCTCGTCCTCGGGCACGATCAGGTTGCCGCTGAGCTTGACGTCCTTGATGGTATAGCGCTCGCCCTCGGTGACGTTGATGGTGACGTAGATATCCTGCTTGTCTGGCGTGATGGAGACCTGGGTGGAGTCGACGCTGAACTTGAGGTAGCCCTGGTCTAGATAGAAAGAGCGCAGTGCTTCCAGATCCGCCGCCAGCTTTTGCTTGGAATACTGGTCGTCCTTGGTCAGCCAGGACAGCCAGCCGCCGGTGGAGAGCTGCATTTCGTCGAGCAGCTCATCATCGCTGAAGGCCTGGTTGCCGACGAAGTTGATCTGGCGGATGCGGGCAGCGACGCCCTCGGAGATGTCCAGATTGACCGCCACGCGGTTGCCGGGCAGTTCCTTGACCTCGGAGCCGATGCGCACCGCATACTTGCCACGGCTGTAATATTGGTTGAGCAGCTCCTGCTCCACTTTTTCCAGCAGCGAGCGGTCGAACACCCGGCCCTCGGCCAGCCCCACCTCCTTCAGGGATTTCTTCAGATCGTCGGTGGAAATGTCGCGGTTGCCGGTGATCTTCAGCTCAGCGATGGCCGGGCGCTCGGTCACCCGCACCACCAGCACGTTGCCGTCGCGCTCCAGATTGACGTCGCTGAACAGGCCGGTCTTGAACAGAGCGCGGATGATCTCCGGATAGTCCTCGCTGCGCACCGTGGAACCCACCGTCACCGGCAGGTAGTTGAACACGGTGCCGGCGGAGATGCGCTGCAGCCCCTCCACCCGCACGTCCTGGACGATGAACTCGGCGGCATGGACCCAGGACGAACCGAGCAGACAGAGGGGGAGCAGGAGATTTTTATAAGCTGTTCTCATAACGTGCCGTTGGTCCGGGTCGCCTTCCAGGCCGACCGCTGAAGTTATCCTAGAAGCCGGGCCAGATCGTTGAACAAGGCCAGGCCCATCAGCATGATCAGCACCGCCAGACCCAGACGCTGTCCCAAATTCTGGGCGGTTTCCGACAGCGGGCTGCCTTTCACGAGCTCAATAAGGTAGTACAACAGGTGGCCACCGTCCAAGACCGGGATCGGCAGCAGGTTGAGCACGCCGAGACTGATGCTGATCACCGCCAGGAAAGAGAGGAAGGCCACCAGCCCGTAACTGACGGACTGGCCAGCATACTGGGCAATGGTCAGCGGCCCGCTCAAGTTCTCCAGCGAAGCTGTGCCGACCAGCATGCGCCCCAGCATGCGCAAGGTGAACAGCGACATCTGCCAGGTGCGTGCCACGGCCTCGCCCAGGGCCGCCACCGGTCCGTAGCGCACCTCCACCCGCAGCCGCTCCAGCGCTTCCGGCGGCACCTGTCCCACCGCGCCGATCTGGCCGATCCGCCCCAGCCGCGGGTCGTCGACGCTCTGCGGGGTCAAGCTCAGCTCCAGCTTGCGCCCATCGCGCTCCACGGTGACAGCGATGGCGCGTCCCGGATGGGCGCGCACTACCTCCACCCATTCCTCCCAGTTGCGCAGCGGCTTGCCGTTGGCCGCCAGCAGCCGGTCGCCGGCTCGCAGGCCGGCCCGCTCGGCTGCCCCGCCCGGCACCAGCCGTTCGATGGTCGGCACATACTCAGGCCGCCACAGGCGCAGGCCGAGCTTGTCCAGCACCTGGCCGTCCTCGTCCCAGCCCCGCCCGCCCTGGATGCTGAGCACACGGCGCAGGCTGCGGCCAGTCGCGTCGCGTACCGTCAGCTCGATCTCGCCGTCGCCCAGGGCATGGTCGACGAGGGCCAGGACCACGGCATCGAGGGTCGGCGTCGGCTCACCACCCACCGCCATGATCTCGTCACCGCGCTGCAACCCGGCCGCGGCCGCGGCGGTATCCGCTGGCGGATCGTCGAGCAGCGGCCGCGTACCGCTCACTCCCAGCATGTAGACCAGCCAGTACAGCAGTACGGCCAGCAGCAGGTTGCACAGCGGCCCGGCGACGACGATGGCGATACGCGTCCATACTGACTGGCGGTTGAAGGCGCGATGGCGCTCGACCGCAGCCACCGGCCCCTCGCGCTCGTCCAGCATGCGCACGTAGCCGCCCAGGGGAATGGCGGCGATGGCGTACTCGGTATCGTCCACCTTGCCCCGGCGCAGCCACAGCGGCTTGCCGAAACCCACCGAGAAGCGCAGCACCTTGACGCCGAGCCGGCGTGCCACCCAGAAATGGCCGAATTCGTGGAAGGAGATCAGCAGCCCCAAGGTGATCACCAGGGCCAGCAGAGACAGCAGGACATCGCTCATTTTCAGGACTCCAGCGCCAGCCGGCGCAGTCCCTCGCGGGCCAGGACGCGGGCCTCGGCATCGGCCGCCAGGATAGCCTCCAGGCTGTCGGCCGGGGTGACCGGCAGATGGGCCAGCACGGCTTCGATCAGCCGTGGAATGGCGGTAAACGGTATACGCCGCTC
>DATLYF010000141.1:0-10188 GCA_035575095.1 Candidatus Competibacteraceae bacterium | reverse complement strand
GGTATACCGCCGGTACCACGAACAGGGTCAGCAGCGTGCCCACGCTCATGCCGCCGACCACCACCCAGCCAATCTGCTGGCGGCTCTCGCCACCGGCGCCCGTGGCGATGGCCAGCGGCACCGCACCGAGTACCATGGCCCCGGTGGTCATGAGGATCGGGCGCAGGCGCAGTACCGCGGCCTCGATCACCGCCTGGCGCTTGTCCTGCCCCTGGAGCTGTAGCTGGTTGGCGAACTCGACGATGAGGATGCCGTGCTTGGTGATCAGTCCCACCAGGGTGATCATGCCGATCTGGCTGTAGATATTGAGGGTGCCGCCGGTGAGGTATAGGGCCAGGGTCGCCCCGGCCATGGCCAGCGGCACCGAGAACAGGATGATCAGCGGATCGACGAAGCTCTCGAACTGCGCCGCCAGCACCAGGTAGATGAAACCCAGGGCAAGGATGAAGGTAACCAGCAGGGCGGTGCCGGACTGCTTGAACTCCCGCGACTGGTTGGTGTAGTCAATGGTCACCTCCGGGGCCACCTGATGGATCACGTCCCCGAGGAAGTCCAGCGCCTCGCCCAGGCTGTAGCCCGGCGCCAGGTTACCGCTGACGGTGACCGAGCGCAGCTTGTTGAAGTGGTTGAGCTCGCGCGGCGCCACCGTCTCCTCGACCGTGATCAAGTTGGAGAGCTGGATCATCTGCCCGTCGCCGCCGCGCACGTAGATGTTGCGCAGATCATCGGGATTGCGCCGGTCCACATCGGCCACCTGCACGATGACGTCGTACTGCTCGGCGCCACGCTTGAAGCGCGTCACCTTACGCCCGCCCAGCATGGTCTCCAGGGTGCGGCCAACGGTGGCGACATCGGCCCCCACCGCCGCCACCTTGTCGCGGTCGACGCTGACCCGCAGCTGCGGCTTGTTGAGTTTGAGGTCAGTGTCCATGTTGACCAGCCCGGGGTTGTCGCGGACACGGGCCATGACCTGGTTGACGATGCCCTGCAGCTCGTCGTAGGAGCCGGTGGTACGGATCACCACCTCCACCGGCTTGCTGATGAAGCTCTGTCCGAGCGACGGCGGATTGCTGGCGAAGGCCATCAACCCTGGTACGCCACCGAACAGCTTGGGGGCCAGCTCAGCGGTGATGGCCTGCTGCTTGCGCTCGCGCTCGGCCCAGTCCTTGAGGCCAACGAACATCAGGCCCTGGGTGGTGGCCGGATAGCCGACCACGGCAAAGTAGCGCACCATCTCCGGCACTTGGGCGACGATCGCCTCCATCTGCCGCACGTAGCGGTCGGTGTAGTCGACGGTGGCGCCGTCCGGGGCCAGGCCGACGGCGAACACCGTGCCGCGGTCCTCCACCGGCGACAGCTCGGACTTGAGCTGGCCGAACAGCCACACGGTGCCGGCACCGGCGCCCACGGCCGCCAGCAGCACCAGCGGCCAGAACCGCAGAGCGCCGCTGAGCAGACCGCGGTAGCTCTGATTGAGGCCTGCCAGCAAGCGCTCGCCCAGGTTGTACAGCCAGTGGTGGCGTGCCTGGTGGCGCAGCAGCTTGGAGCTCATCATCGGCGATAGGGTCAGCGCCACGAAGCCCGACACCAGCACTGCCCCAGCCAGGGTCAGAGCGAACTCGGTGAACAGCCGCCCGGTGCGGCCGGTGGAGAAGGCGATGGGGGTAAACACCGCCGCCAGGGTCAGGGTCATGGCGATGACGGCGAAGGCGATCTCGCGGCTGCCCTTGAGAGCCGCCTGGAACGGACTCAGGCCCGCCTCGACGTGGCGGTGGATGTTCTCCAGCATGACGATGGCGTCGTCCACCACCAGGCCGATGGCCAGCACCAGGGCCAGCAGGGTCAGCGTGTTCACCGAATAGCCAAGGACATACATCATGAAGAACACGCCGATCAGCGACACCGGAATGGTCACCAGCGGGATCAGTGTCGCCCTGAGCGAGCGCAGGAACAGGAAGATCACCAGGATCACCAGGATCACCGCCTCCAGGATGGTTTCGAACACGGCGTCGATGGAGCGGTCGATGAACACCGCCGAGTCGTAGGCCACCTCCACCTGGGTGCCCTCCGGCAGGGTGGCGACGATGCGCGGCAGTTCGGCGCGCACCGCCCGGGACAGCTCCAAGGGATTGGCGGTGGACTGCTTGACCACGCCCAGGGCCACCGCGTTGCGGCCCTTGAAGCGGGCTACGGTACGCTCCTCCTCAGGGCCGATCTCGACCCGCGCCACATCGCCCAGGCGCACCAGGTAACCGCTGGCATCGCGCAGGATGATGGCGGCAAACTGCGCCGGGGTGCGCAGGTCGGTCTCGGCCAGCACGTTGAACTCGCGGTCGAGGCTCTCGATGCGCCCCGATGGTACCTCCAGATTCTGGGCGCGCAGGGCGTTCTCCACGTCCTGCGGGGTGAGGCCGTAGGCGGCCAGGCGCGTGCGATCCAGCCAGATGCGCATGGCGTAGCGGCGCTCGCCGGCGACGAACACGTTGGCCACGCCGTCCAGGGTCTCCAGACGGTTCTTCACCTGGCGGTCGGCGATGTCCGACACCTCCAGCGCGCTCAGCCGGTCGCTGGACAGCGCCAGCCAGATCACCGGCTGGGCGTCGGCTTCCACCTTGGCGACGATGGGCTCGTCGACGTCGTCGGGAAGCTGGCCGCGCACCCGCCCGACGCGGTCGCGCACGTCGGCGGCGGCCGAATCCGCATCCCGGTCCAGGCGGAAGTTGACGGTGATCTGGCTCTTCTCGGAGCGGCTGATGGAGTTGATGAACTCGATGCCCTCGATGCCGGACAGGGAGTCCTCCAGCACCTTGGTCACCTGGGATTCGACGATCTCGGCGCTAGCCCCAGGATAGACGGTCTCCACCGTAACCACCGGCACGTCGATATTGGGATACTCACGCACGGTGAGGCGGTCGTAGGCGATGACGCCCAGCAGCAGCACCAGCAGATTGAGCACGGTGGCCAGCACCGGACGCTTGATGCTGGTATCGGACAGGACCATATCAGCCTTCCTTCGCCGGCAGCGGCGCGACCGGCATGCCGTCGCGGATCTTCAATTGCCCGGCGGTGACTACCTGGTCCCCGGCGCTCAGACCGGAGGTGATCTCCACCTCGGCGCCCTGGCGGCGGCCCGCGGCGACCTCGGTGAACAGCGCCTTGCCATCGACCACGCGGTACACGAACTGCTTGTCGCCCTGCGGCACCAGCGCGCTCTCGGGGATGAGCAGGGCGTCGGCGCGCCGCTCCAGGATCAGGTTGACGCGGGCGAACAGGCCAGCGCGCAAGCGGCCGTCGGCGTTGGGGATACGGGCGCGCAACAGCAGACTGCGGCCGTTGACGTCGACCTGCGGATCGATGGCATAGACCTCGCCCTCGAAGCTCTGACCGGGGAAGGCATCGACCCGCACCTCGATGGCTTGGCCCGGCCTGAGTTCGGCCAGGAACACCTCGGGCACGCGGAAATCGACCTTGATCGGATCCAGATCCAGCAGGTTCACCAGATCCTGACCGGGACTGACATAGTCGCCCATGCTCACCAGGCGCAGCCCTAGCATGCCGTCGAACGGAGCGACCACTGTCATCTTCGCCAGCCGCGCCTGGGCCAGGGCCAGGGCGGCCTCGTCGGCCTCCATCTCGGAGCGGGCCTTGTCGCGCTCCTGCTCGCTGGCCAGGCCACGCCGATCCAGCGACTGCTGCCGCTGATAATTGACCCGGCTGAGATTGAGCCGGGCCCTGGCCTGGTCCAGTTCGGCCTGGTAGACCGAGGACTCCAGCCGTACCAGCGGTTCGCCTTGACGCACCACCTGGCCCTCCTGGAAGAGGATGGCGGCGATGCGTCCGCCCAGCTCCGGACGCACCACCACCGCCTCGTTGGCCCGCAGCGTGCCCACCGCCTCTACCGCGCGCAGCACGGTGCCGCGTCGCACCGGCCGTGCCTCCACCGGCATGGCCATGGCGCCGGGCGGCTTGCCCGGGGCGGCGGCGGCCGCTCCGGGAGCGGCCGTATCCGCTGACGGTCGCTCACTGTGCCAGTAGTAATACCCGCCCGCCCCCAGCGCGGCGAGCAGGATCAGGGCAACCAGGGACTTGCCTCTCATGCAGAAACTCTCCAGTGACTCGGCGGACGTATCCGGAACTGACCGGGTCGCCTGCCCACCCTGGACGGTGATGATACCGGCAAAGTTCCCCGCCCGACTGCCGCCGTTGCAGTCGGGTCCGGAGTGCCTGGCAAGGGGGAAGGGGTCGGCCTCAGCCGCCGGGCGGGACGCTCAGGCAGTCGAAGCGCTTCTGCTTCAGAACACGGCAGGCGGACTGGGCGTCATCCCGCTCCAAGCCACCCAGCCGCGCCCGATAGACGGTCTTGCCGCCGCTGCGGGCGCTGCTCACCCCCACCACCGCACCCTCGAGCGGCGTCGGGGCCACGCGCAGTGCCTGGCGGGCGCGGGACTCGGCATCCCGGCGACTGGCGAACGTGCCCACCTGCACCGCCCACCGTCCGGCGGGGTTGGCGGCCTTGCCGGCACTGCGGCCGGCGGCGCTGCCCTGCTCGCGGGGGGTGGGCTCGTCCTCGGCCACCGCTGCCGCGGCGGGCCGCGTAAGCGAGACCAGCTGCAGCGCAGGCGTAGCACCTTGCAGGCTGGCGAAACCGGCGTCGAGCAGATTGCGCATATGGGCATCGCGCTGGCGAGCGGTATTGCCGCCCAGCACCACGGCGATCAGGCGCTGCCCATCGCGCCGGGCCGAGGTCACCAGGTTGAAGCCCGAGGCGCGGATGTAGCCGGTCTTCAGGCCGTCGGCGCCGGGATAGTTTAGCAGCAGGCGGTTGTGGGTCTGGTAATGGGCGCCCTGGTGACTGAAGGCGCGGGTGTTGAAATAGGCGTAGTACTGGGGAAAGTCGCGCATCAGCGCCTTGGCCAGCAGGTATAAATCCCAGGCGGTGCTGACTTGGTCCTCATCGGGCAGGCCCGAGGCGTTGCGGAAACGGGTGCGGGTCATGCCCAGCGCGCGCGCCTTCTGTGTCATCATCGCAGCGAACTGGAACTCGGTCTGTCCCAGAGCCTCGGCGATCACCGTGGCCACATCGTTGGCCGAACGCACCACCAGGGCGCGGATCGCCGTCTCCACGGAGATGGTGTCACCTGGCTTGAGGTTGAGGTTGGTGGGCGGCTTGGCGGCAGCGTTGGCCGACACCGGCAAGCGACTCTGCAGCCCTACTCGTCCCTGCTGGAGCGCTTCGAACAGCAAGTAGAGCGTCATCATCTTGGTCAACGAGGCCGGGTAGCGCTGCTCGTGGGCATTGCGTTCGAACAGCACCCGCCCGCTGTCGGCATCCACCACCAAGGCAGCGTAGCGCTCGGCGTGGGCGGCGCGCACCGGCAGTAGCGTGGCCAGGAACAGGCAGATCAGGACAAAACAAGAGGACACGGGACGGGTGGGCATGGTCCTTCCCTTGAAACGGTTATTATCGGAACGGTCCGGGACCGGACCTCAGGCGGACGGACTACATCCTAACCTACCCCACCCTAGTCTACGCAACCGCCCAGGCGCAGGGCGCGCGGTCCTGCCCTGCCACGGCCTCTGCCCGAGCCGTTCCTCAGGTATTGCCGCAAGACATCGGCATCCTCGGCTTGCTCTTTACATTCCTTATCAAGCGCGCATTTCTCCGGGGCAACAACTTGAGGGTAATCAGCCTCAAGACCGAAACCGTGATCATGATCGTGGCCACCGCGGCGATGGTCGGATTGATGTTCTCGCGGATGCCGCCAAACATCGGCAGCGGTAGAGTGCGCTGCGCGGGGGCGGCGGGCGCAGTGCCTCACCCCTTACACCGCACTATAGGAGCGACATGCATCCGAATGCATTGATAGTTAAAGAAGCTGAATTCAACATGTTTACGGCGTCAGCCGTAGCGCTTGCGCAAATAGGCGTAGACGGCGCGCAGTCCCATCGCCTCCCCGCCCTCTGGCCGGCCGGGACGGTTGCGGGTATTCCAGGCCATGATGTCTAAGTGCGCCCAGGGCTGACCCGCGGGGACGAAGGACTGCAGGAACAGCGCGGCGGTGATGGCGCCGGCATAAGGCCCGCTGGCGCTGTTGGCCAGATCGGCGATCTTGCTGTCCAGATATTCCTTGTACGCGGCATGCAGCGGCAGACGCCAAAGCGGGTCCTGCGTCTCGGCGGCGGCGGCGGCGAGTCCTGCGGCCACGCCCTCGTCGTTGCAGAACAGGGCCGGCAGCTCGGGGCCTAGCGCCACCCGGGCAGCACCGGTCAGGGTGGCGAAATCGACGAGCAGCTCCGGCTGCTCGGCGGCGGCCTCGCTGAGGGCATCGCACAGAATCAGCCGGCCCTCGGCGTCGGTGTTGTCGATCTCCACGGTCAGACCCTGGCGGGTGCGGATCACGTCGCCAGGGCGGAAGGCGTTGCCCGAGACCGCATTCTCCACCGCTGGCACCAGCACCCGCAGCCGCAGCGGCAGCCCCTCGCTCATGATCAGCCGGGCCAGCCCCAGGGCGTGGGCGGCGCCGCCCATGTCCTTCTTCATCAGCCGCATGCCGCTGGCCGGCTTGAGATCGAGGCCGCCGCTGTCGAAGCACACGCCCTTGCCCACCAGGGTCACCCGGGGATGGCGCTCATCGCCCCAGCGCAGCTCGATCAGCCGCGGCGCATGGCTGCTGGCGCGGCCGACGGCATGGATGGTGGGGAAATTGTCGGCCAGCAACTGATCGCCCACCCATTGCCGTAACTGCGCGCCGCACTCCCGGGCCAGGGCCTCGGCGGTCGCGGCGAGCTGTTCCGGCATCATGTCCTCGGCCGGGGTGTTGATGAGATCGCGCACCAGCGCCACCGCCTCGGCCTGACGCCGCACCGAGGCCAGCTCCACTCCTGGCAGGGCCAGCCGCGCTGGGGCGCGCTTGGCTGCCTTGTAACGGGTGTACTGGTAGGCGCCCAGGGCCCAGCCTAGGGCATAGACGGCGGCGCGTTCGGCCGCCACCGGCTCGGCCAGGCGGTAATCGCCCTCGGGCAGGGCCTGCGGCAGACCGGCCAGCGTCCAGGGACCGGCCTCGTCGTCATGGATCACCAGTACCGCCTCCAGCACGCCGCCCGCGCCGGGCAGCGGGCAGAAGGCACCGGGAGTGGCGACGAAGCGGTTGGCCGCCAGCCAGCTCTGCAGGTGGGCGGGCTGAGCCTCGCGCCAGGCTGCGTAGTCGCTCTGGTGCACCAGGCGCAGGGGTACGGTATCGGGCGGGCAGTGCGGCAGCAGACAGTCACGCATGGGGGATTCCTTGACGGCGAGGACCGCTCGGGTCGGACCGCGCCATTATAGGCCAGGACTGCGAGCGACCGCGGCGGCCAGGAGCGCCGCCAAAAAAGAGGCGGAGCGATTGCCCCGCCAATAACATACCACCACTGGGATATGTACATGATGGCGCCGCCTGCTCGCCGCTGCCTTGCTCTAGATCAAGACAGCGCCTTTGGCGGGGCGCTCAATCCGCTCTCAACCTCAGGCCGGATTTCTTCAGGATGCGCGTGCTATAGAGAATGGCCTGCCCCCGGCAGGCCGCACCCAGCAACTCGGCGATGCGCCCGGCCTGGGCTTGAACTTCGGCCCGGTCGCGGCCGTGGACCATGGCGAACAGGTTGTAGGGCCAGTCCGGCAGATGGCGCGGACGGCGGTAACAGTGGCTGACACCAGGCAGGGCCGCCACCCGCGGACCGAGCTCGGCGATGCGGGCATCGTCCACGTCCCACACCGTCATGCCGTTGGCGCGATAGCCCAGCCGGTAGTGGTTGGGCACAGCGGCGATGCGCCGCAGCACGCCGCGTTCGCTCAGGGCGGCGAGGCGGGCCAGCACGTCCTCGGCGCTCACCCCGAGTCGCTCGGCCAGGGCGGCATAGGGCCGCGGCACCAGCGGCAGTCCTTCCTGGGTGGCGAGGATGAGGCGGCGGTCGAGGGGATCGAGTTCGCTCATAGGGTTCACACCGGCAGATACAGCTCCAGCCCGTATTCCTCCAGCTTGGGCAGGTCGAGCACCGGGTAGCCGGTGTCCGCCTCGATGGCGGCGATGACCTCACCGACCCGCTGCCGACTCTCGGTGGCCAGCACGAACCACAGGTTGTAGCGGTGCTCGCGGGCGTAGTTGTGGGCCACTTCGGGGAAGGCGTTGACCCGCGCCGCCACCCGCTCCAGCTCGTCTTGCGGCACGGCCATGGCGGCCAGGGTCAAGCCGCCGCCCAGGCGCTCGGCGTTGTACAGCGGCCCGAAGCGGGTCAGCACGCCGTCCGCCAGCAGCCGCTGCAGCCGGACCAGCAGTTCTTCCTGGCTGCAGCCGAGCTCCTCCGCCACCGCAGCAAACGGCTCGGCCAGCAGCGGCAGACCGCGCTGCAGGCGGTTGAGGATGGCCCGCTCCAGGGCATCCAGTTCAGCCATGCGCTACCTCCCGCGGCGGCAAGCCGGCGAAGCGCGCGCCACGCTGCTGATGGCGGCGCAGACTGAACAATACGGCGTAGGGGTAGCGCTCCAGGTCCAGTGCTCGACGCAGCTCGGCGATGCGCGCCTCCACCTCGGCCCGTTCGCGGCCATGCAGCATGCAGAATAGGTTGTAGGGCCAGCGTGGCGGCCGGCGCGTCCGGCGATAGCACAGGTTCACCCCGGGCCAGCGCGCCAGCCGCTCCCCCACCGCGTCCACCTCGGCATCGGGCACGTCCCACACCACCATGGCATTGGCCCGGTAGCCCAGCTCGTGATGGCGCACCACCACGCCGAAGCGGCGGATCACGCCATCCGCTTGCAGCCGGGCGATGGCAGCGCGCACCGCAGCCTCGTCCCAGCCCAGGCGCTCGGCCAGGAGCGCATAGGGATGCGGGCAGAGCGGCAGTCCCTCCTGCAACAGGGCAATCAGCGCGCGGTCCTCGACGCCGAGGGTGTTCATGACTGCAGCGGAAAGCCGAGATCGATGTGGTATTCCCGTTCCAGGGGCAGATCGAGCGCCATTAGCCCAGTACGCGCTTCGATCTCCGCCAGGGCGGCGTGCAGATGGGTGGCATCGGGGGCGGTGAGCACAAACCAGAGGTTATAGGTATCGTGCTCGCGCTGGTAGCAGTGGTTGACCTCCGGCAGCGCTCCCACCAGTTCTGCCACCGCCTCCAGCTCCGCCGCCGGCACCGCCAGCGCCGCCAGGATGCTCCTGCCTGCGCGGTTGGGAGCGAACACCGCACCGACCCGGCTCACTCGCCCCGCTCCCTGCAACCGCCGCAGCCGGGCGATGACCTCGGCCTCATCCACACCCAGCCGTTCGGCCAGGACGGCATACGGGCGCGGCTGCAGCGGGAAATTCCGCTGGAATTCGTCGAGCAGGCGAAAGTCGAGCGTGTCCATAGGGGCGGTCTACATGCCGATCCGGTTGGCGCGGGCGCTCATGAAGATGCCGCTGGGCTTGTCCAGCGCCAGCTCGGCCAGCGGGCGCCGGCTACGGGTATCGTAAACCCTGACCCGGTCATCGTCGCGGGCGGAGATCCACACCTGCTCGCCGCGCGGAGTGAACTCCAGATGCAGCACCGCCCGCCCTGGCTGGAGGGTATCCACTACCTGCAGGCTGTCGGTGTCGATCACCTGCACCGTGCCGTTGTCGGGATGGGCGAAGTTGACCCAGACTTCGCGCCCGTCCGGGCGGGCCATGGCGAACACCGGCTGGCCGTACACCGGGATGCGTGCCTGCTCGCGCCAGCTCTCGGTATCCAGCACCAGCACCTCATGGTGGCCGATGGCGGGCAGGAAGGCGAGCCGTCCGGCGATGGCCCAGCCGCGCAGATGCGGCATCTTGTATACCGGCAGGCGCGGATCATCCTTGCCGTAGTCCTGCAGGATGCGCCGCACGCCCCGCTCCAGATGCCAGAGATCGAGCAGGGCTAGGCCGTTCTCGCCGAACAGCCCGGCGATGTACCAGCGCCCGTCGGGGGTCACCAGGCCGTCGTAGGGCTGGCGGCCGATGTCCTTGAAGCGGGCGGTGGCATAGCCGCTGCCGTCAGCGGCAGGCTGGCTCAGCCAGATCTCGCCGGCCTCGAACAGGCTATAGACGAAACCGCCGCCGGGCACGTCGGCGATGCCCACCACCTTGGCACGCTCGCCGCGCTCGCCGTAAACGGCGGGAATGTCGGCCACCATCTCCAGGGTTTCGGCATCGAATATCC